>CANHBC010000044.1 GCA_947458835.1 Betaproteobacteria bacterium
CCCGGCTCGGCGTCAGCCAGCACGCCATATTCCGGCGTGACCCCGCCGATGGACGTAGTGCGCATCCGGGTCGAGGCGGCGAAGTCGCCACTGCCGAAGGTGATGCCTTCCAGGCGGGATCCGGGCTGTGCGCCGGCGGCGGCGATCGCTTCGATGTTCGCGATCCCGAGGGCGCTCTCGACCAGCGCAGCAACGCCAGTGCGCTTCACACGGCCGGCCTCCATCTCCACCTGCCCGACCAGCACGTCGACCGCGTGCAGGTCGGCCGGGGTACCGATCTTCGGCACGATCAGCAGGTCGATGCGCGGGCAGCGCCCGACGATCTCGATCACGTCGCGGAACATGAACGGCGTGTCGAGACCGTTCACCCTGACCTCGACGGTCTTCCGACCCCAGTCGATGCCATTCAGTGCATCGACCACGTTGGCCCGGGCCGACGCCTTGTCGTCGAAGGCGACGGCATCCTCGAGGTCGAGGTAGACCGCATCGGCCGCCGACCGCGCCGCCTTCTCGAACATCTTCGGCTGCGAACCGGGGACCGCGAGTTCGCTGCGGAACAGCCGGGCCGGACGGGCATCGGAGAGGGCAAGGGTCATCGGATCAGGAACGACGTAGTCTGCTCGGCCGCGGAGTATAGCGAGGGTTCCCGCAGGCGGTCGATCGCTTCCACGGACTCGCCACGGCCTGCACGAGGGCGAAGCCCGCCGTCCTGCAACCGGCGCTCAAGAATGTGCCAGCGTGCTCGTTAAAAGGTGATGAACCGTCCGCACGACCGTCGTCCCGGGGCAGCCGTCCCGACCCCGCACGCAACGACCCGTCCACGCCCAGCCGTCCGGTCCCGCGCCGCCTACGTGGCCGCACTCGGGGTACTGGTCGTGCTGTCGGGCTGCAGCACCACGCCCACCGAACTGGCCAACCGCGTGCTGCCCGAGAGCACGATCATCCCCGACGTCTCGCTGCCGCTCGCTCCATCACTGAGCATCCCGCTGGAGTCGGCGGTGGCGGCTGCACTGGTCTTCTGGTTCGTGGATCCCCTGGGGCCGAACTGGGAAGTCGCCGAGCGCAGGCTGTCGCCGACACTCGTGCACCTGTCGCTGCGCAAGAAGCGGATCGCCACGGGCGGCGACGGAGAGCCACCGCAGATCGTGCGCCGCCGAGCAACTGAACTGGCGCTGAAGGCAGGCACCGGTGGCTACCGGATCCTCGAATACAGCGAATCGACCGAGTCCGAGACCATCGGCGCGCGACGCGTCACCACGGCACTGGTACTGCTCACCGACGCCCGGCCCGCGCGGTCGCCCTGACGCGGCGGTTCAGCCCGGCGGCAGCCGGTCGGCGGCATCGCGCCGAACGATGCCCAGGATCGCCGACGAATCGAGCCGCTCGCCGCCGGCGCGTTGCAGCGCGCTGAAGGTCTGCGTCGCGATGGCGGCACCGGGCAGCGCGATGCCGGCGCGGCGCGCGGCGTCGAGCACGATGCGCAGGTCCTTCCAGTGCAGTCGCGACTCCACGCCGGCCCGGGTGTCGCCGCTGGCCATCTTCGGTCCCATCACATCCAGCATGCGGCTGGCGGTCGCGCCGCCCTGCAGCGACTCGAGCAGTACCCGGGGATCGATTCCATGCGCATCCGCCATGCAGAACGCCTCGGCCATACCCTGCAGGGTCACGCAGATCGCCAGCTGGTTGGCTGCCTTGGCGACCTGGCCCGCCCCGCTGTCGCCCACGTGCACCAGCGTGCGGCCGACGGCCTCCAGCAGCGGGCGTGCACGTTCGAAGGCTTCGATGTCGCCGCCGGCCATGATCGACAGCGTGCCGGCGATCGCGCCCGCCTCGCCGCCGGACACCGGAGCATCGAGCATCCGGACCGACTGCAGCGCCAGGCGCGAGGCGCAGGCGCGCGCGGTCGACGGCGAGATGGTGCTGTGGTCGATCACCAGGGTGCCTGGCGCGAGGCCCTCGGCGGCGCCGCCCGGACCGAACAGGACCTGCTCGACGTCCGCGTCGGCGGTGACGATGGTGATCACCGCGTCGCAGCGCGCCGCGAGATCGGCTGGCGAGGTACAGACGACCGCACCTTCGGCCACCAGCGAAGCGGTCGCGGCGGCGCGGCGGGCATAGACGGCGACCGGAAACCCGGCGCGCATCAGGTTGGCGGCCATCGGCCGACCCATCACGCCCAGGCCGATCACGCCCACCCGCATGCGCGGCTGCCCCCCGGATGCTGCATCCACTGCATGCTGCTCGTCCACTGTCATGGCTTCCCGTGATAGGCGGTATCGGGCTGACCTGGCCAGCCCAGTTCGATTGCGCGGCGCAGTTCCCCCAGCGCCGCGAAGTTCTGCCGCGGCACGGCCTCGTACACGATGACCTGCCGCCGGTTGACCTCCTTCGGCGCGCCGACGATCGCGTGCAGCGTCCAGCCCTGCAGCGACAGGGCATCGGGCAGTTCCGGCGGCTTCCCGCCTTCGCTGCGCCAGGTGCCGCGCAGCGACGTGTTGTTCGTCTCGTTGGGCTCACCGCGAGAGCGGCTCACCAGCAGAAGGTCGAACGCCACGGCGTCGCCCTCGCGGCGCACCGTGCCGGTGAGCTGCCATGGCGGCAGGAAGGTACCACCGGCCGTCGGGGTGTCGACGGTCAGCGCCTGGGTGTCGTCGCGCACGTTGACCGCGCGCTCGCGTCGCACCGACTGCGGCCCGTCGGGCACCGCACGCTCCAGTGCACGCAGGGTCAGATTGAGCAGGAGCGTGGAGCCATCGACAGCCGGCATCAACGCGCCCTGCCGCGCCAGTACCAGGTCGCGGGTCAGCAGTGCCTTCTGCCCGATGATCAGGATCGTCCCGGACTGTGGCCCGGCCTTGCGCTGTTCGTCGAGCACGAGCCGGATGTCGTTGGCTTCCGTGCGCTCGAACGTCCAGCGTGCCCGGAAACCCGCCTTCGGCTCGGAGGCGTCCAGCGTGATCTGATTGCCGCGATACCACGCGGCACCCGGCTTTCGGGCCAATGCATCACGGTCGGCTGCGCCCCCGGCAGGACGCCCCTGGCCGGGCGCGGGCGGTGGCAGCTGTGCGGACAGCGGGCCACCGGCCAGCAACGCCAGCACGGCCAGCAGCGCGGCACCCGCGCGGCGCACAACTGCCCTGCGGGCGCGCGCCAGCCGCGGTCGGCTCACCGCGTCTCCCCCGCCATCCGCTCGAGCACGCGCACCAGTGCCGAGGCATCGAGCCCACCGTCACCGGCCCCCACCAGCGCATTGAGCTGCTGCGCGAGCACGGCGGTGGCGGGCAGGTCCAGGCCGAGTGCATGCGCCTCCTCGACCATGCGGCCAAGTGCATCGGCATGATCGCCGGCCGGGTGCCCGGCGGCGAAGTCGCGCGCGAGCATCCGCGCGCCCTGCACGTCGAGGACATGGCTGGCGGCGAACCCTCCGGCCAGCGCAGAGCGCACCCGGCCCGGGTCGGCGCCGAGCCGCCGCGCGAGCGTCAGCGCCTCGGCGACCGCCTGCAGCGTGACTGCCTCGACGATCCGATGGCACCCGGCGACGACACGCCCGCTGCCCAGCGCCCCTGCGTGGCGCACGTCCGTACACAACCGGGACAGCAATCCATACGCGCGTTCGTGCGCGACCACCGTGCCGCCAGTGCGTATCCCGGTGGTGCCGTCACGGCAGTCGACCTGGCCGACATCGAGCAGTTCGATACCTGGCGGCAACCCTGCCGAGATCGCCCTCAGGTCGCGCGGACCCAGCGTGCCGACGTCGATCACGATCAGGGGGCCACCCGCCAGCCCGGACAGCAGGGCCTCGCCGGCCGCCAGCGAAGGCATGGCAGCCACGAGCAACCCGCAGTCGGCCGCCAGTTCCGGCATGTCCCCGCACCAGCGGGCGCCGGCTTCCAGCAGGGCTTCCACCCCCTGCATCGACCGACCGTGCACCGACGGCGCGACGCCCGCCTGCAGAAGCGCCGCGGCCATCTGCGCAGCTGCATCTCCGGCCTCGCCCACGACCACGCCCACCGTCCCCGGCACTGACGCGTCCACGGACATCATGCGTACCGACATTGACGGGCGCACACCGATACGGCGCGGGCGGCACGGGCGAACCTGACGGGCCTTCGCGCCGGCATGGCATTCCTGGCGCACCGGAGCGTCTTCACCACGCCTCCGGCCGCCTCCGCTGCACCCTCCCGCACCGCCCTGTCCATGCGATACCTCCCCGGTCGAGGCGCGTTTATACCAAGTTCAGACGCGCGCCGCCGGTTCAGCGCGACGATGACGCGGCATGCACCACCCGCCACTGCCGGATGGCCCGCGGCGTCCTGCTGAGCCGGGAGGCCGCCAGCACACATGCACCCTGCGGTCAGTCCGTGCCGAGGTTCAGCGCCTTGACCAGTTTCACGTTGTGGCCGATCGTCTCCTGCACGAGCCTGCGGAATTCGTCCGGCGTGGTCAGCGTGATCTCGGTCGCCTGCAGCGCCATCTGCGTCCTGACCTCGGCGCGTCCCATGGTCGCCACCAGCCCGGTACGTAGCCGTTCGAGGATCGGCGCCGGCGTCCTGCGCGGCGCGATCACGCCGTTCCAAGCACTGTAGGTATAGCCGGGCACCGTCTCGGCGATCGTCGGCATGTCGGGCAGCAGCGTGGTGCGCCGGGACAGCGTCTGGCCTAACGCCTTCACCTTCCCGCCCTTGATGAGACCGAGCGAGGACGGCGCGGGGTTGATCGACCACTGGGATTCACCGCTCATCACCGAAGGCACCGCCGCACCGCCCTTGAACGGCACGTGCAGCGAGTCGAAGCGGCCCAGGCTCAGCAGCAGCGCGCCAGCCAGGTGGCTCTGCGAGCCCGGGCCGGCCGACGCCATGTTCATCGCACCCTTCTTCGCGCGCGCCATCTCGATCAGTTCGGCCACGCTGTTGAGCCCCAGCGCCGGGGTGACGATCAGCACGTTCGGCGTGACGCCGATGGTGGTGATGAACGCGAAGTCGTTCAGCGGATCGAACGGTTGCCGCTTCTGAACGAACGGAGCCACCGTCAACGCCGGAGGGGAGGCAAAGATCACCGTGTAGCCGTCCGGGTTGGCGTTTCGGCCGATCTCCATGCCCAGCGTGCCGCCGGCGCCTGGCCGGTTGTCGATCACCACCTGCTGGCCGAGTTCTTCGCCCAGCCCCTGCGCGACGATCCGACCCAGGGTGTCGGTGCCGCTGCCGGGCGCGTTGGGCATCATCATCCGGATCGGCTTGGCCGGATAGCCGCGGGCGGGATCGGCGGCATGCACGGCCGGCGACGGGATCCCGAGCGTAGCGACGAGTGACGTCAGGCCTGCCAGCGACGACAAGGACGCGTTGAAAGGGGCAGTACGGTAATGCTTCGGCATCGGCGCCTCCTCCTCCAGGGACGTGAAGGTCCGGCTCATCCGGCCGGATCCTGACGCGATGCAAGCATACCTCAGCCGTCGCGAGGCGCCCTCCCCAGACAGCGGCTGCCCGGCGCGCGGTTCAGCCGCGGACGCGGCGCAGCAGCGCCGCGTGGTCCATACCTGCGATGCCCATCGCCGCCGCGGTGCGGCCGCCCGCCGCGAAATCGGTGCCGGTCAGCGCGCCACCCAACCGATACAGTGCGTCGGCGACCGGGGTACACACTCCGGCGATACGCGCGAGTTCAATGAACGGCAGCAGCCCGTGGCCAAAGTCTTCGCGGTAGTAGCGATGCTCCAGCGAATCGGGCGCGCGGATGCGCCGGTTCGCCTCGCCGCTGGCGATCGCGTTGAGAAGGTCGTCGGTATCGGTCACCCAGGGCTCGACCGTGCCATAGCGCTGCATCTCGGCAGCCACGCCGGACAGCGCATGGCCGAAGGCGGAGGCCACCGCGATGCGCTCGGCATCAAGCTGTCGCATCACGCGGATCACGCCTGGCGTCATGCCCTGAACGTAGAAGGTGAAGTCGCCCCGGGTCGCCTCGACCCATGCCGCTCCCAGCACCGCGCCTGGCACATGCAGCACCATGTTCAGGTTGGACAGGCTGGAGTCGAGGACATCGCCGACCCGCTGCGCGACGGGATAGAGCGCGCTGGCCGCCGCCGCTGCCGCTTCTCCCCCCGGCAGCATGCCCAGGCGCAGGAACTTCGCCCGCCCGGTGATCGTCACCCGAGCCGGCTGGTACTTTCTCGCTATGTATGACAGCGTATGGAACTCCACCACCGGTGGCACCGCACCTCCGCTGGCCGTTTCGTAGGCGTGCGCGAACTCGAGCGCTCCGCCGGTGTGCCCGGGATTGAGCACCACGGGCAGGCGGTGCGCCCCGGCGCGCGCCAGGTCGCGGGCGACCGAGCCGTGCGAGAGCGTAGGCAGGCATACCAGCGCGACCGCCGCACCGTCGATCGCCCGGGCGATGTCCGTAGTCATCAGGCGCGGCTGGGCAAAGCCCTCGCCAAGCACGCCTTCGTATTCGACACCGCCACGCGCCACGAACGGCGCAAGAGTCGCCTCCGATCGGTTCCAGAGGCTGACCGTATGTCCTGCCAGCATCGCTTCGGCGACGGCCGCAGCACCACCCGCTCCTGCCCCGATCACAGCGACATGCATGTCAGCTCCCCCTGCCAGCAGGAGGCCGGTGGCTGCAGGCGCCGGTCACGACTGCACCTGTACACGGCCGTTCTGCACCCGCAACGGATACACCTTCAGGTCGATCGTGCACGGGGCGGTCAGCGCCTTACCACTGCGGATGTCGAACAGACCGCTGTGTATCGGACATTCGATCATGCCCGCGGTGATGAAACCGTCGGCGAGACTGGCCGAGGCATGAGTACAGCGGTCGTGCGTCGCGAACACCTCGCCGCCGACGTTGTAGAGGCACACCGGTTCGCCGTTCACGTGCACCAGCAAGGTACCGTCCAGGGGCACGTCGTCCTGCGCGCACGCGTCGATCCATCCGCTCATCCGCCATCTCCGGCTCGCCCGCCGCCTGCGGGCACGGCAAGGATACACGACGGCTGGAAGCGGAATCGGCATCCTGTGATCACAGACTGCGGACCGCGCAGGCGGGTGCAGGTCGCGCAGTACGTCACCGGGCGGCGGATGGCATCCCCCGCATGCGGGTACACGTCGCCGGCGCTGCAGCCCGCCCACGCGCATACGGAACTCAAGCGGAGGCTCCCGCTCGCGCGGCAGGCCTTCCCGCTGCGGCAGCAGGCTTCGGGCAGGCTTCACGCAGTCAGCGTGCCGTGTTCACCGATATCAGGAGGGGTGCCAGTGGCGGCCGCGCGTGCCATCTTCAGCATCTGCACCAGCTTGTTCTCGCGCACGATCCAGTACTCGACCGAGCGCATGGACACGCGCACCAGCGCAAGGTCCGGGTCGGCCGGGCCACCGGGAAACCACACGCGCGCCAAGGCCGAGAACAGGCGGTCCTTCAACGCCGCATCCTCCACCACCGAAGCTTCGCCTGCCAACGACGCGTACACATCGGCACTGGTGTCGGCATACGCGACGTTCACCATCGGATCGGCGGCCAGCTGCTCCACCAAATTGCTGGCACGGGACATGAAGAACCAGAGGTCCTCGTCGTCCTGCGCCACGCTCTGAACGGTCATCGGCCGCGACTGCAGGAGGCCGCCAGCATCGCGGCTGGTGAACATCACGAAGCGGATCGAACGGATCAGGTTCCACACCTCTTCAGGCTCGGCCTCGCGCATCGATCGGTACGGGTTTCTGTCGGCACGGCTCATCCGGAGCTCCTACCGCCGCGGCAGGGGCCCGGCGCTGGTTGGATTGGCATCACCCGATGGGCCGCAAGGCCCGGGCCTGCCCCAGCCTCAGCGGCGAAACGGCTGCGCTTTTCCGAAGCGTGGAAACCGTCGGGCACGACGTTTGCAGCCGGTACTTCTGCGGGCAGCCCATGCACGACATCCCGAACGCCATGGTCGAGAGGAGCGCGCCACGCGTCATACCGCGCCGGCACTGCTGCTGGCCATGCACTTCGAGTTCGTGCCGTGACTGCTGCTCTCGCAGATCGCAGCCGTGCTGATGACACGCGGCCCGCAGCCCTCGGTCAATGGCGCGCGGCGACCTGCGCACCGATTCGCGTCCCTGAACCCGGCGCCCGCGCCATCCACGCCCAGGAGAATCCCCGATGCCCCCCGCAATGTCGCTTTCACGCTCCGCCTCCGACCCGTTCTCGATCCTGGAGCAGGATCATCAGGAGATGGATGAACTGTTCGACCAGTACAGCCAGGCCGAGGACGATCTCGAGGAAGGCGATGACCTGCTCTCGGTCAGGTTTGCCCTGGTCGAGGAGATCTGCGAGCAGCTCACCCTGCATGCGCGCATCGAGGAGGAGATCCTGTACCCGGAACTGCGCGCTGCGATCGAGCAACCGGAGCTGATCGACGAGTCGGAGGTCGAGCACGCGACCGCCAGGGACCTGATCGCCCAGCTGGAGTCGATGGAGCCGGAAGACCCGGAACTCGACCTCACGGTCGAGACGCTGGCCCATTGCGTCAGGGCGCACATGGCCCGCGAGGAGACCGAACTCTTCCCGATGGCGCGCGAAGCCGGCCTCGACGTGGAGCGACTGGCCGCAGCGATCGAGGCGCTTCGCCTGGAACTCGCGCAGGGCACCGCGGACGACTGAGGCAAGGACCGGCGCCTGGCCACGAACCGGGTGCTTACCGGTTCCGGGCTACCTCGTACCCCGGCGGCTGGCGCGCCCTTAGCCGGCGAGAAGCCGGCGCAGGCGCCGCGACAGGAGCCTGCCGGGTCCGGCCGCGGCGAGTACACCACGCGCGCTGCGGTGGGCGCGCATCCGCCAGCGGATCGACGGCACGCTAGAAGAGGCGGGCGGTCGACGCAGCCGCTCCAGCAGGGCCCCGGCTGCAGCAGTGATCCGACGCGACAGGTGGAGCGGCCGCGTCCATGCAGGGTTGGACGCGGGGCTGACGAGCCGCATGCCACGCGGGATGCTTCGGTTCATGTTCGCTCCCTGCCTCCGGACGATTGCAGGGCGGTGCGCAAGCAGCGTACCTGCGCCCCTCGCGGGGATGCCGCTTGCGTCGAAGGAAACATCGACCTCGACCGCTCAAGGAGGCAGTTCAATGCGCAAGTCCCTGTGGACGGCAACGGCAGCCACCGCCGGCAGCGCGATCCTCGGCTGGGCGGCATGGAGCCGCTACGGTGTGCCACACGGATCGCCCCTGCCCGATGCACTGGACGGCGAACGCGTGGCTCTGGACACCAGCGCAGGGCGCATCAGCTTCTACCGTTCACTGCCCGACACGGACGCCGCAGTGCGGGCCACACCGCTGCTGCTGGTGCACAGCGTGAACGCGGCCGCTTCGGCCTACGAGATGAAGCCCCTCTACGACGCGTTGCGCGCCCGGCGGCCGGTCTATGCGATGGACCTTCCGGGATTCGGTTTCGCCGAACGCCGGGCGCGCGACTACCACCCGTCGGTGATGGCGGTGGCGCTGGTCTCGATGGCAGACGAAGTACGCAGGCACCATCCGGATGTGCCGGCGCCCGATGCGATCGCTCTGTCCCTGTCGTGCGAATTTCTCGCCCGCGCGGCGGTCGACTACCCCGACCTTTTTTCCACCGTCGGCTTCATCTCGCCCACCGGGCTCGAGTGCCGGTCAGCCGCACGCATCGCGCCAGGCAGCCCGGCGGTACCCCCGCCCGACGCGCCGGCGCGCATGCCCTCCGGTTCCCGCCGCGTCGCATCGGCGCTCGACACGGGCCCGTGGTCGCAGCCGCTGTTCGACCTGCTGGTCACGCGGCCGAGCATCCGCCACTTCCTGCGCCGTACGTTCGGTTCGACGACGGTGCCAGCCGGACTGGTCGACTACTGCTGGAGGACCGCGCACCAGCCGGGGGCACGCCATGCCCCGCTGTCTTTCCTGGCGTGGCGGCCGTTCAGTGAAGACCCGGTGACGCTTTACCGCGCGGTGCGCCAGCCCGCCTGGCTGGCGCACGGAGTGCGCGGCGCGTTCGCCCGATTCGACGGCAAGGATGCGCTGCGCGACCGGCCGAACTGGACGGTGGACGTGTTCGACAGCGGCGCGATGCCGCAGTTCGAATGCCCCGAGGCGCTGCTCGCGCGCTACGACGCGTTCATCGGCCATCGTCTGCGCGAGCCCGAGCGACTCCATGGGCGCCCCTGCGCCTACGCGCGATAACGAATGTGGCAGCGCGCCGGCGCACCTGTTCGGGTCAATGCACGCGAGCCCGATCCGGACCCCAGGGCCCCGGCACCGCAACGAAGGGAGCGGCCTCTCCGCTGACCCGCCGCAGCGCCGATTCGAACTGCACCAGCACACGGTCCCAGTCGAGCAGGGCGATGCTCTCGCGCGCACGCTGGCGAACGCGCGAGCCCGGCCGCGCGCCAGCGAGCGCGGCACCGGCAGCGCGCATGAACGCGACGTCGCTGTCACCGGAGGCCTTGAAACCGTTGTCGCCGTCGAGGATGCAGGTGACGGCCGCGCCCCGGTCGAAGGCCGCCACCGAGAGCCCGCTCGCCAGCGCCTCGGGCACCACGTTGCCATAGGTGTCCGTGAGGCTCGGGAACAGGAACAGGTCGGCCGAGGCATAGCTGCGCGCCAGCACGGTGCCACGCTCGACCCCGGCGAACACGGCGATCGGGCCGGGAAGTGTCAGGCGTTCGCGCATCGGCCCCTCGCCGATCCAGACCAGCCGGGCCATGGGTGCAATGGGTGCCATGGTGCGCAGCGCCAGGAAGGCACGCAGCACCAGTTCCACGTTCTTCTCCGCGGCCAGGCGCCCGACGTGCAGGACCACCGGATCCTGCGGGCGCACGCCCCAGCGCCGACGCAGCGATTCGCTGCGCCGCTCGGGCGTGAAGCAGGCCGCATCCACACCGCGGCCGACCACCGCCAGCCGCTCGAAGCCCTCGGCCGCGAGCGCCGCCTGCACCGTCGGCGTCGGCACGAAGGTGAGCGCACACCGGTTGTGCAGGCGGCGCAGCCACGCGCGTGCGATCGGCTCGACCCAGCCAGCGTCGTAGTGCGCACAGTACTGATGGAAGTCGGTCCGGAAGTCCGATGTGACCGGAATGCCCAGTCTCAGCGCGACGCTGACCGCCGAAGCCGCCAGGGGTCCCTCGGTGGCCACGTGGACCACCTCTGGCCGGCGCTGCAGCCAGCGACGATGCAGCAGCCCGTGCACGGGCAAGCCGAAGCGCAGCGCGCGGTAGACCGGGATCGCCATCCCTGGCACGGTCAGTTCGCCTGCCCTGTCGATCGGCTCCTCGCCGGGCTGGCGCGGCCGGATCAGGTCGACGAAATGATTGCGCTCGCGCAGCCAGCGTACCGTGCGCGCAGTAGTCAGCGCGACGCCGTTGACTTCCGGGGGCCAGGTTTCCGTGACATAGGCGATGAACACTCGGAGCTCGCAGGGGTCGGAGGGCCGGCCGGCATGGCCAACCCTGCACGAGGCCCTGCGCGCAAGTGGCGTGCCCGCGATCAGCCGCCGCCGGCGATGCGGAAGATCTCGCGCAGGCGCTCCGGGTCCTTCGTATGGCCGAGTGCGACCATCAGCAGGATGCGCGCCTTGATGCCACTCAGGTAGCCGGACGAGATCGCCCCCTTGCGCACCAGGCTCTGCCAGGAGCCTGGGTAGCCCTTGCCCGGATGCGGAGCGCCCGACGGCAGCCGGGAACCAGCGACCACCGGGATGCCTGCGTCGATCGCCATGCAGACCCCTTCGTAGAACGGCAGGTTGACGTTGCCGCCGCCGGTGGCCTCGACGACGATGCCGTCGACCTTCGCCTCGACGCAGGCACGGAACAGCAGGTCGCTCGAGCCCTGGACCATGCGGATCACGTGCACGTCCGGGCAGATGTGATCGACCTCCAGATGCTGGCGCCGGCCGGGGATCGAGAAGAAGGTCACGCCCTGGCTGCTCACCGAACCGATCGGGCCGCCATCGCGGCCGCCGAAGCAGGTGAGCAGTTCAGGGTTCACCTTGGTGGCATCGATGGCCGAATGGATCTCGCTGCCCAGCGCCACCATCACGCCGCGGCCGCGTGAGGCAGGATCGGCGGCGATACGCACCGCGCAGAGCAGGTTGCGCGGACCGTCCGCGTCCTTCTCGTCGGCGTTGCGCTGCGCGCCCGTGACCACGATCGGCCGATCGCCGCCGACGGTGAGGTCCATCAGATAGGCGGTCTCCTCGAGCGTCGCCGTGCCATGTGTGACCACGATGCCGGCCACGTCAGGATCGGCAAACACCCGGCGCAGCGTGTCGCGCAGACCGAACGCGGTCGCGCTGTCCATCAGCGCGCTGTTGATGTTCGAGTGTTCGACGATGCGTACCTCGGCCACGTCCGGCAGTTCAGGGATGGCCGAGACCAGGTCGGCGGCCGATGCGGCCGACACGTGGCCGCCAATCGTCGCGTCGTACTTCGATGCGATGGTGCCGCCGGTGCCGACGACATAGACCAGGGGTTTCTTCATGGGGTGTTTCCTCGATCGAGTTTCAGGAGTCGATCCGGTTGGTGACGGGTGAACCTGCCGTGCCTCGGTAGCGGTACGTGCGAATGCTGGAGGAATATACCGAAAACGACCCCGCGAACCGCGAATGCAAGGCCCCCCGAGGCAATCCGGTCGGCGGTCAGGGGTCCGGTACTGCCGGGACCGCATCGGGGTCTTCACGCTCGCCTACCCCGCATCGCGTACCATCAATGACCGACCTCCCGAGTCATCCCCGCATGAGCATCGAAACCAGAGCGGCCACCTCGCGCGCCATCCTCGTCGCCGTACAGTTGCCGGAAGTCAGCGATGCAGAGTTCGATGCCTCGCTGAAGGAACTCGGTGAACTGGCACGCACGCTCGGCTTCGAGGTCGTGGGCACCTTCACCCAGAAGCGCACGAGCTTCGACGCGACCGCCTACCTCGGCACCGGCAAGCGGGAGGAACTGCGGCTGTTCGCCGAGGACAATGCCGACTTCGTGCTGGTCGACCACGACATCTCGCCCTCCCAGGCCGGCAACCTCGAAAAGGAGGTCGGCTGCCAGGTGATGGACCGCGCGATGGTGATCCTCGAGATCTTCCATCGGCACGCCCGTTCGAATGCCGCCCGCGCACAGGTCGAGATCGCGCGATTGCGCTACCTCGCTCCGCGGCTGCGCGAGGCGGCAAAGCTCGCCGGACCGCAGGGCCGGCAGCGTAGCGGCGTCGGTGGCCGCGGGGCCGGCGAGTCCGCCGCCCAGACCGACCGGTCGCGCATCCGAGACCGGATCGCCGAACTCAAGCACGAGATCGAGGTGCTCGACCATGAACGGCAGGTGCAGCGCGCCCGGCGGCAGGACAGCCAGGGCGTCGCCCGGGTCGCGCTGGTCGGCTACACCAACGCGGGCAAGTCGACGCTGATGCGCGCACTGACCGGCAGCGACGTGCTGGTCGAGAACAAGCTGTTCGCCACCCTGGACACCACGGTGCGTGTGCTGGCGCCAGAGGGCGTGCCGCGCGTGCTGGTCAGCGACACGGTCGGGTTCATCAAGAACCTGCCGCACGATCTGGTGGCGTCGTTCAAGTCGACGCTGGAGGAAGCGGCCGAGGCATCGCTGCTGCTGCACGTGGTCGACTCGAACGACCCGGGGTTCGAGCGCCAGCTCGAGGTCACCGAGCGGGTGCTGGCCGAGATCGGGGCTGGCGAGGTCCCCAGGCTGCTGGTTTTCAACAAGGCCGACCAGGCCGGCGACGCGAAGGCAAGGGCTGCGCGCGCGAAGGCGCTGCGTGCGCTGCACCCGAAGTGCATCGTGGTGAGCGCCGTCGAGCCGGCAGACGTCGCGCGGCTGCACGACGCGATCATGGCGGTCTTCCGCAAGCGGCTGGCCAGGGCGACGCTGTTCCTTCCATGGTCGGCACAGAACCTGCGCGGACAGGTATTCGCCAACTGCGAGGTGGTCGAAGAGCGCGCCGACGCAGAGGGCACCTTCTTCACGGTCCGTGCCGAACGCACGGACATCGACGCGCTGCGCGAGCGCATCGGGCCGCAGAGTCGGCGCAAACTCCCGGTCTGAAGGGGCCAGGGAAGGCCCACCGGCCGGCAGCGGAAGCGCCTGATCCCCGCGCGTCCCTGCTGGACTGCAAAACGACGGAAGGTTCGCATGAACGGCAACAGTACCGGAGCAATCGGGAACAACGCCGGCCTGACCATCGTCGCGGTCGGCGCCTCCGCGGGCGGGCTTGAGGCGCTGCAGGGCCTGTTCGGTGCGGTGAGCCTCGAGTCGGGGCTGGCCTTCGTGGTGGTCACACATCTCGCCCCGCATCACGCAAGCCACATGGCCGAACTGCTGGGTCGAGTCAGCGCACTGCCGGTGGCAGAGGCGGTGGACGGCGAGCCGGTCGAGGCCGATCACGTGTACGTGATTCCGCCCAACAGGCTCATGGGCATCCGCGGTGGCGTCCTGCATATGGAACCCGCTGCGCCACGCCCGGGCATCCTGCGCGCCATCGATCATTTCATGTGCGCCCTCGCGGAGGACCAGCAGGAGCGCTGCGCCGGGATCGTGCTCAGCGGCGCGGACCACGACGGCACGGTCGGGCTCAAGGAGATCAAGGCCATCGGTGGCCTGACACTGGTCCAGGATCCGCAGACCGCGAGCTTTCCAAGCATGCCGCGCAGCGCGATTGCCGCCGGGGTGGCCGACCAGGTCCTCCCGGTCGAGCAGATGGGCCGCGCGCTGCTGGACTACCTGGCCTGCGCGCGCGCTGCCCTCGATGCGGCCACGCTCGTGCCCTTGCCATCGCCCGGTCCGGACGCCCCCCCGGCGGAGACGGAGCAGGACAAGACGCGCCTGCATGAACTGCTGGCGCTGGTGCGGGCCCGTACCGGACATGATTTCCGCTGGTACCGGCCGGCCATGCTGCTGCGCCGCCTTCGACGCCGCATGGGCCTGAATCGCATCGCCGAGGTCTCGGCCTACGTCGACCTGCTGCGCAGCTCCAGCAAGGAGGTCGACGCCCTGGTCAAGGACTTCCTGATCGGCATCACGGAGTTCTTCCGCGACCCGGAAGCCTGGGCGGTCATCGAGAAAAGTGTCATCCCCACCCTGCTCGAGAACCGGGTAGACAAGGAGGCCGAACTGCGCGTCTGGACTCCGGGTTGCGCCACCGGCGAGGAAGCCTATTCCATCGCCATGGTGTTGCTCGAGCAGCTGGGCGATGCCCCCGGCGCTCCCGCGGTGAGTGTCTTCGCCACCGACGTGGACCGGGAATCGCTGGGCGTGGCGCGTATCGGCGCCTATCGGGAGTCGATCCGGGCGACGGTTCCGGTCGCGCGGCTTGCCCGGTTCTTCGAGAAGCGTGGCGATCGCTATGTCGTCGGCAAGGCCCTGCGCGACGTCGTACTGTTCGCCCCGCAGAATCTGGTGCGCGACCCGCCCTTTTCCAGGGTCGACCTCATCATCTGCCGCAACCTGCTGATCTACCTCGAGCCCGCCCAGCAGAGTCGCATCCTCGAACTCTTCCACTTCTCCCTCAATCCCGGTGGCGTGCTGTTCCTGGGCAAGTCGGAGAGCCTCGGCAATCAGGCCGGGCTGTTCGAGCCGGTCTCGCGGGAACATCGCATCTTCAGGCGTATCGGCAGCTCGGCCCATCCGCCGCGCGGCTTCCCCGGGCGGTGGAGCGGCCCCGGCGGGTTCCTCACGCCGGGGCCGCGGCACGAGGGCGACCGCGCCCCCGCCCCGGCGGAAATGGTGCTCGAGCACCTCCGTGAGCGCCCCTGCGCGGCGTCCGTGCTGGTCAACCGCGAATGCCGGGCGCTGTACTTCCACGGAGACACGGCGCGCTACCTGCAGCTGACCGGCGAGCCCACCTGGGACCTGCGAGCACTGGTGCGCGAGTGGCTGCGCGTGCGCCTCGGCGGCGCACTGAAGCGGGCCGTGGCGACCGCGAGCCCGGTGACCATCGAGGCCGCGGTGAGGCGCGACCACGGTGTCGCACGCGTCCAGGTCACCGTCGAACCACTCGCCGATTTCGATAGCAGCGGGCTGCTGATGGTCTGCTTCGACGAGCCGTCCGTGGCCGCGGACGCGGACGGGGCGCAGCCTTCCGGGATGGAAGAGACATCGGCTTCCCGCGAACAGGACGAGGAACTGCAGCACGTGCGCAGCGAACTCTTCGCGGCCCTGCAGGAGGGCGAGAGTACGAGCGCCGAGTTGCGCGTCGCGCACGAAGAAGCGATGTCGATGAACGAGGAGCTGCAGGCGTCCAACGAGGAGCTCGAGAGCTCCAAGGAAGAGCTGCAGTCGGTGAACGAGGAGCTTTCCAGCGTCAACAGCGAGCTGCAGGCAAAGCTCGCCGAACTGGAGCGGGCGCTGGTCGATTTCCGGAACCTGATGGACAACACCCGGGTCCCGATGCTCTTCCTCGACCGCGAGCTGCGTATCCGGCGCTTCACCCACCCGGCGTCGTGGCTGTTCAGCCTCCTCGCCTCGGACGAGGGCCGGCCGCTTCGCGACATCGCCGGCCGCGTGACCGATCCCGACCTGTTCGCCGAGGCTGTACGCGTACTCGAGGGCCATCCGTCCGCCGAAGCCGAGGTCGGCGCTTCAGGGGGCGAATGGTTCCTGCGCCGCATCCTGCCGTTCCGCGGCGCAGACGAGCGCATCGATGGCGTGGTGGTGACATACCTGGACATCTCCGCCCTGCGCCGCGCCGCCCATGAAGCCGGGCGGCTCGCGGCCGTCCTGCAGGATTCCAGCGACGCGGTCATCGTGCACGACTTCAGTGGCAAGATCCTGTCCTTCAACCGCGGGGCGCAACGGGTCTACGGGTATGCCGAAGCGGAGGCGCGCGGCCTAGACCTGGACGTCCTCGTCCCGGCCTCGGCGCGCGAGCCGATGCAGACGCTGTACGAGGAAGCCCGGAAATCGGGCACGGCGGGCCCGGTGACCACCCGACGCGTCGCGCGGGACGGGCGCACGGTCGACGTATCCGTCACTGCCTCCACGCTGCGCGACGAGTCCGGCCAGCCCTCAGCGATCCTCTCCACCGAGCGGGACATCACGGACCAGCTTCGCCTCGCGGGCGAAGCACGTTTCCGCGAAATGGCGGACGACATCCCCACGCTGCTGCGCATCGAAGACCGCGACGGCTTGACCCAGTTCGTGAACCGCTCCTGGCTCGATTTCACCGGCGAGACCTCATCGGAAGCGCTCCTCGGCCACGGCTGGCTCAAGTACGTCCACCCGCAGGATCTCGCCCCACACCTGGAAACGCTCGCCAGGGCACGAGACCAGCACAGGAATCACGAGGAGGACCTGCGCCTCCGAAGGGCCGATGGCAGCTACCGCTGGGTACGCTCCACCGGCGTGGCAAGGCACGATGAGTCCGGCCGTCTGACCGGCTACGTGAGCGTCGCGATGGACACCTCGGAACGCAAGCTCGCCGAGCAGGGCCTGGCGGAGGCCTACGCGCGCAAGGACGAGTTCCTGGCCATGCTCGCACACGAGCTGCGAGGGCCGCTCGCGCCGATCCGCAACGCCGTGTCGGTGATCCGCAAGGTGGTGCCGGTCGAGCCGAGGGTCGGCTGGGCGGCGGAGATCATCGCGCGACAGTCACAGCAACTGGCGCGCCTGGTCGAAGACCTGATGGACATGGCACGCATCTCCAGTGGCAAGCTGATACTCAACCGGGAACCGATCGAACTGTCGGTGCTGCTCGGCCGCTCGAGGGAAAGCGGCCAGCCGCTGATCGAGGCACGCAACCAGCACATGGAGGTGAAACTGCCGGACGAGACCGTTTACGTGGAGGGCGACTTGATCCGGTTGAACCAGGTCATCGGCAACCTGCTGAACAACGCCTCCAAGTACACCAGCGAGGGCGGAACGATCTCTGTCGTGGCGCACGCCACGGAGCGCGAGGTCGAGATCAGCGTGACCGACGACGGCGCGGGTATTTCGCCCGACATGCTGCCCCGCGTGTTCGACCTGTTCACCCAGGCAGACGCCACGCTGGATCGCTCGCTGGGCGGCCTCGGCATCGGCCTTGCGCTGGTCCGCCGCCTGGTCGAACTCCACGGTGGCACCGTTGAAGCACACAGCGAAGGAACCGGGCACGGCAGCCGGTTCACGGTACGCCTGCCGCGACTGGCGCTGGAGCAGCGGCCTTCCCCCGCCCCGGTCGCGGACGACCGGACCCGCGCTGTACTGGGCCGGCGCGTGCTGCTTGTCGACGACGACGTGGACAGTGCAGAGAGCGGCGCGATGGTGCTCGAGCTCGCGGGGCACACCGTACGCGTGGCGCACGATGGCGCGAGCGCGCTGGATGCCGCTGCGCTGTTCCGACCGGAGGTCGTCGTGCTCGACATCGGACTGCCCGGCATGAGCGGGTACGAGGTCGCGCGCCAGCTTCGCGGCCGGCGCGAAACCGCCAGCGCCGTGCTCATCGCACTCACGGGCTATGGACAGCCCGAGGATGTGTCCCGCTCCCGCTCGGCTGGATTCGACCACCACCTCGTGAAGCCGGTCGATCCGGAGCGGCTGGCCGAACTGGTCGGCGGCGAGCAGCGTTCCGGCTCCGACCGCCGACACCCCGAGGTTCACGGTGACGGATGACGGGAACGGGTACACGACACCAGACGGGGCACGCAATCACTGGCGTGCCTTCGCGACGGATGCCCGTCGCGGCGTGAAGCAGGCAAAGCTCACTCAGGCTGGATGCCGGCCTGCCTGATCAGCTTGCCCCACTTCGCGAGTTCAGTGCGCAGGAACGTGGCGAAGGCCTGCGGCGTGCCCCCCACCGCCTCGAAGCCCTGCTGGTGCAGCAGCGGCGTGGTACCCGGCTCCTTGAGGTACTCATTGACTGCCTGGTTGATCCGGGCGATGACCGGCCCCGGCGTACCGGCCGGAGCGAGCATGCCGTACCACGTATCGGCGGCATAGCCAGGCACGACCTCGGCAGCGGTGGGCTGCTCGGGAAGGATCTGCGACCGGCTCGCGGTAGTCACCGCGATCGCACGAAGCCGTCCGCCGCGCACGTGCGGCAGCGCCGGCGCCATCGCTGCGAACATCACGTCCACCCGACCGGCGATCAGATCGACCACGGCGTTCGAGGTCGCCTTGTACGGGATGTGCGTCATCGTCGTGCCGGTCATCGTCGCGAACAGCTCGGCGGCGAGGTGCGAGGAACCACCGACGCCGGACGAGGCGAAGCTCAGCTTGCCGGGTGCCCGCCGGGCTGCGTCGATCAGGTCCTTCACCGTCCGGATGGGCGAGGCCGGCTGCACGACGATGACGTTGGGCGTGGTCGCCGGCATGATGATCGGCGCAAAGTCGCGCAGCACGTCATAGGGCAGCTTCGCGTACAGGCCCGGGTTGATCGCCAGCGGCGCCGTCCAGGCGAACAGCAGCGTATGCCCGTCGGGCGCTGCCCTGGCCACGATCTCGGTGCCGATGATGCCGGTCGCCCCAGGACGGGTGTCGACGACGAACGGCTGCTTCAGCTGCTCGGCGAGACTCTGGCTGATCATCCGCGCGAACGGATCCACCCCGCCGCCCGGGGCGGTGGGCACGATGACCCGCACCGGACGGGCTGGATACCCTTGCGCGAACGCATCCGCGCAGTTGATCAGCAGGGCTGGTACGACCAGCAGGACTTGCTTCATGGATACGGCTCCCAGTCGTCTACTGCGGCTTGAAGCCGATCGCCTTCACCAGCTTGCCGTACTTGGCGTGCTCGCTCCGGATCAGCTCCGCGAAATACTCCGGCGATTCGTACACCATGCTGAGGCCGGCCGCCGCGAGCTTCTCGACGATGTCCGGATGCTTCATCGCCCGGTTGATCTCGTCGTTGAGGCGCGCGACGATCTCACGCGGAATGCCCGCCGGGCCGACCCAGCCGAACCAGCCGCCCGACTCGTAGCCAGGCACGGCCTCTGCCGCGGCCGGGGTATCGGGCCACTGCGGCGTGCGCGCCTTGCTGGTCACCGCCAGCAGGTTGATGCGCCCCGACTTGATGTGCGGGGTGAGGCCGGTGACGCCATCGACGCCTGCCATCACCTGCCCGCCCATCAGTTCGGTGGCGATCTGCGACGAGCCCTTGTACGGAATGTGGTTGAACGAGAAGCCGGCCATCATGCGCAGGTGTTCGAAGATGAGGTGGGGAAAGCCACCCTCGCCGTTGCTCGCCACCGTCAGCTTGCCTGGGTTGGCCCTGGCCCAGGCGATCATCTCGGGCAGGTTCCTGAACGGGGCACCGGTGGCACCGACGATCACCAGGTAGTTGGCGGTCGACACCGCGATGGGCGTGAAGTCCTTCAGCGCGTCATAGGGGACGCTCTTGCTGGTGTGGGGCAGCACGGCGAGATTGCCCCCCTGCCCCGCGCCAATCGTGTAACCGTCCGGCGTCGCCCGCGCGACCGCTTCCATGCCCAGCATTCCACTGGCGCCAGGACGGTTCTCGACGATCACAGGCTGGCCCAGGCGTTCGCTCATCCGGGGCGCGATCAGCCGCGCCATGATGTCGGTGGTGTTGCCCGGGGGGAAGGGAATGATCACCCTGACCGGCTTGACCGGCCAGGCCTGCGCCTGCGCCTGGACACCCGCGCTGACGACCATGGCTACCGCGGCTGCGAACATCGAAAGTACGCGTTTCGGCTTCACGGAGAACCCCTCCCATGACGAACGTGAATGGACGGCAGGCCAGGCCGGAACCTGCCTCTATGCATCGGGAATGATGGGCAACAGGACCGCGGCCGGATACTTCGGCCCGGTGTGCAGCGTGACCTTGCCACCGAAGATGGCTGGCGGACGGTCGGTCTCGTCGTCATGGACGAAGGGACCGCAACCCTTCATGGGGTTCTTCATGTTCGACAGCACGGCTGCGTCGCCGTCGTACTCGTAATCCCGGCCGCGGATGCTCAGCGCGACGCTGTAGCCTCTGGGCACCACGATGCAGGTCGGCCAGATCTCCACGTCGAGTTCGTGGACTTCACCGGGGGTCAGCGGCTGCTTCTCGTCGTGGGTGTGCCAGGGACGCCAGGGCAGCGAGCGTGCCGCGTCGAGCTTCCGGTGGGACGCGCGGAGCCAGCCCTGGGCGATGGGCGTGTGGGGATCGAGCGCGCCCTGGAACACCACTTCCCGCCCAGTTGGATCGAACACCCGCAGCACGGCGAAGATGTCCACGTCCACCGTCGAGGACGACACGAACAGCTTGAGCGCGATCGGCCCGGTGATCTCGGTGGCGTGCTCGAGCGGGCCGGTGGAGAAGGTGACGCCTTCGCCCATCGCATCGTACGTGTGTGTCGCCTCCGCAGCCGGCGCCGCTTCGGACAGACGCAGGCCGGTAGGGTCGAGGTGCAACCGCGTCCATCGGGTGCGTGCGAGCGGCCATTCCTGCTCGGCCCGCTCGACGAAGCGCTCTCCCGGGTGCCGTACCTGCAGCATCACCCGGGGCTGCCTGTCCCAGCCATTGTCGATACCCTTGAGGAAATGGTCGAAGAAGCGCTTCTGCAGGCCGACGCCGTAGTCGGTGTAGAACGGCGCCCAGTGCGAACCGCCGTGTACCTCAAGCCACTTGCGCGTCGAAGCCGCCCCGACGAAACCCTCGAAATTGCCCCGCGGATGCAGGCCCTGCCCGCCCCAGTTCGCCGCCGACAGCACGGGCACCACCACGCGCGACAGATCAGCGCTGCGCTCGCGATACCACTGGCCATCCATCTCCCGCTCGAGCACCGCCTGCCACATGTCTTCGCGATTCCGCTCCAGTTCGGCCTCGCCGAGCGTCTCGGGGCCACAGACCAGTTCCCCCGTGACCGGGTGCTTGCGGCCGCGCTCGCCGACGCCGTGCTGGACGGTCTTCACCTGCATCTCCTGCCAGTTCTTGCGGAAGGTGCAGGCGATACCGCCGTGGCGGTGTGATTCACGATAGGCGTCGTTCCAGCCTTCCCAGGCGCAGATCGCGGCCAGGTGCGGCGGCTGGGTGGCGGCGACACGCCACTGGTTGCTGGCGTAGTACGAGATGCCGTTGAGCCCGACCTTGCCGGTGCTCCAGGGTTGAGACGCCGCCCACTCGATGCACAGGTGGAAGTCGCGCGTCTCGCGAGCATTGTTGTGCGCCAGATATCCCGGGGAGCGACCCGCGCCACGGGAGTCGACACGGATGCAGACGTAGCCGTCCGGCACCCATTTTTCGGGGTCGACCACCTCCCAGTTCTGGTACCGGTTGGTCGAGCCGGCGAGCGCATCCGGATTCTCGCGCGCCATGATGTCCCAGGCGGTCTTGTAGCCTTCCTGAAAGGCCAGCCCCTTGCCGTACGGCCCGTAGGTCATCAGCACCGGGTAGCGGCCCTCGGCCACAGGACGGAAGACGTCGGCGCGCAGGACCAGTCCGTCGTCCATGGTGATGGGCATGTCCCAGTCGATGCGCATGCCATCGCGGACTTCCGATACGAATGCAGTCATGTGCCGCCTGCTCCCGTCCATGCAGGGTGTGCGCGAACCACACGCAGGCATGGCCCTGCAGGCGGCATAGGCGCGTGATCGCCCTCGCGGGCACGGCGAGCGGGTCATCCCACCCGCGCTTCCTCCATCGTGCCGACCCGCGTTCTTGAGTGCGCGGTGCCGGCGTGCAGCAGATGTTCCGTTGCAGTGTAGGGGGGGGCGGAGTCCGCCGTCAATGCACACCGCGACCACGGTTGCCGAGCGCCAGCTTCACCCGGGTCGACCCCTGCATGGGATACCATCTCACCGCTCCACGGAGCCTTTCGACATGCCCACTTTCCTGCACATCGGCTGCGGCCCCAAGCGCAAGGGCCAGACCACCCGAGGATTCAACACTCCGGCCTGGAACGAGATCCGCCTGGATATCGACGCCTCGGTCGCCCCCGACGTGATCGGCACCATGACGGACCTGTCGGCGGTGGCCGATACCTCGGTCGATGCCATCTTCTCGAGCCACAACATCGAGCACCTGTACCCCCACGAGGTGCCGGTGGCGTTCAGGGAGTTCCTGCGCGTCCTGAGGCCCGACGGCTTCTTCGTGCTGACCTGCCCGGACCTGAAGAGTGTGTGCGCCCTGGTCGCCGACGACAAGCTGACGGAGGCCGCCTACACCGCCCCCGCCGGCCCGATCGCGCCGATCGACATGCTGTACGGCCACCGTCCGGCGATGGAGCGGGGCAACCTGTTCATGGCGCACCGCTGCGGCTTCACTCAGAAGGTCCTAGATGCCACGCTGCGCGCCTGCGGCTTCCGCACGGTCGCAAGCCTCGCCCGTGGGAGGGCACCGTTCTTCGACCTGTGGGCCGTCGCCAGCAAGTCGGTCCGCACCGAGGACGAGATACGCGCCCTGGCGCGAGGGCATTTCCCGGAGTGACTTTGCGGGGTCTGGCGTGAGGCTGGAGTTTGCGCGTACAGCCGCCCGGCCCCTCGGAGCAGGGATACTGCTGTCGCGGCGTAGTGGGCGAGGGACCGCGCGGGCGTCCCGGTCCGTTAGTGCATTACGCGCGTCTTCCAAAAGGCAGGAAGATGTTCCAGCGCCTCTTGCCTAGAGGCACGCGGGATATGTTCTTGATGCACATGAAAACCATCAAGAGACAAAAAACTCTCAGCATCAATAAAAATGTGAGCCTGGGCGTCGGATTCGTCAATGTCTCAGCGTAGATGTTGAACAAGTCAAAAGAGAAATTGACACAGGCGACCAAAGCGACCGCACAAAGCACGATTCCCAGATACCAGTCTTTGACGTAGCAGAAGGCCACGAATGACACGCCAAACACCAGAAACCAGCCTCTGAAATACAGAAACCTGGCAATTCTTTCCACTTCAACCTGGTGAATGGAAAGCGTCGTGGCAATGTCACCAGAAAAAAAAAGCAAGGCAAGCGCATAACTTGCGCCCACCAGGCAAACGAACCAGAAACGCAAAGGGAAGAACTTATCCTCAGTCGTCGGCCCGCTGTCAGCACCAAACCCACGGATGAGAGCCTCCAGTTCGGCGGCGCTGACAATAGGTTCAGTTTTTGTCATATTTTTGTCATATTCAGCGGTGGACGCTTTATACACGAATCTCGGCCGTTCATCATCGCTCAAGCCGGCGGATGCTCCGGAAGTGCGCAGAGGACGATCATGAACGGTCCGACGCGCGAGAGTCGTCGTCCGGCACCGACCCTTGAAGTCGTTGTGCCGGGAACCGCCGCGGCGACCGAGTCAGGTATGGGTCTTGATCTTTTCCGATGGTCAGTCGCAACCCGCTGATCCACTGGTGGGCCCGCTGGGACTCGAACCCAGGACCAAAGGATTATGAGTCCTCTGCTCTAACC
>CANHBC010000045.1 GCA_947458835.1 Betaproteobacteria bacterium
GTGGCGGGCAGCGGCTGGCGCTGGTCGACACCCTGCGGGCCGCAGCGCCTTGGCAGCCCCTGCGCCGGCGAGAACGCGAGGCCCGGGTCGGCGGCGCGGTCGCGCGCGGACGAATAGACGTGCGGCGCGACGATTTCCGCGTCCAGCGCTACCGCGAGCGGACGCAGACCACGACCATCTTCGCGGTCGATGCGTCCGGTTCGCAGGCGCTCAACCGGCTGGCCGAGGCCAAGGGAGCGGTCGAACTCCTGCTGGCCGACTGCTACGTGCGGCGCGACCAGGTTGCGCTGATCGCGTTCCGGGGGGCGGGGGCCGAGGTCGTACTGCCGCCCACGCGGTCGTTGACCCGGGCGAAGCGATCGCTCGCCGGCCTGCCTGGCGGTGGCGGCACGCCGCTGGCCGCTGGCATCGATGCGTCGCGCCTGCTGGTCGATGCCGTACGGCGCAAGGGAGACAGCGCCGTCCTGGTGCTGATGACCGACGGCCGCGGCAATCTGGCCCGCGATGGTCAGCCCGATCGTGACCGGGCGCAGGCCGATGCGCTCGCCGCCGCCGCCGAGCTGCGCCTGGGCGGCGTGCAGGCGCTGCTGATCGATACTGCACCGCGCCCGCAGCCGGCGGCGGTGAAAATTGCCGAGGCGATGGGTGCGCGCTATCTGGCCCTGCCGTATGCGGATGCTGCCCGGCTGTCGGGTGCGGTGAAGCAGGCCGTCGCGGACGGGGGGCATGGCGTGGTGCGTCCGGGCAGCGGGCGCTGATCGTGGCGCCGCCGGCGCTCGACTGGGACACCGACGGCGCCGACTGGCCGAACCGCGCGGCCAGCCGCTTCATCCAGTGCGGCGGGTTGCGCTGGCACGTGCAGGTCATGGGGGCCCTCGATCCCGGGCGGCCGGCAATCCTGCTGGTGCACGGCACGGGTGCGTCGAGCCACTCCTGGCGCCTGCTGGCGCCGCTGCTGGCCGATGCATTCACGGTGGTGGCACCGGACCTGCCGGGCCATGGCTTCACCGGTACCCCGGCTGGCTCCGACCTGTCGCTGCCCGGTATCGCACGCTCGATGTCCGGGCTGGTGGATGCCCTCGCCACATCGCATGGCATCGTCCCTTCCTGCGCGGTCGGACACTCGGCGGGTGCAGCGGTGCTGGCCCGGATGTGCATCGACGGCAGCCTGCGACTGCGTGCACTGGCCGCGGTGAACGCCGCGCTGCTGCCGCTGCGGGGACTCGCTGGACACCTGTTCCTGCCCGCTGCAAAGCTGCTGTCGGCCAGCGCCCTGGCGCCCCGGCTGTTCGCATGGCGTGCAGCCAGCGGTGCGGCGGCGGAGCGGCTGGTCCGCGGTACCGGTTCCATCCTCGATGCCCGCGGCGTCGAGCTTTACGGGCGCCTGGTGGGCAATGCCGGCCACGTATCCGGCGTGCTGCGCATGATGGCGAGCTGGGACCTCACGGCGCTCGAACGCGATCTGCCTCGCCTGCCCTGTCCGCTGCTGCTGATGGTCGGCACGCGGGACCGCACGGTCCCGCCGGACGATGCCCGGCGCATCCAGGCGCGCGTGCCCTCGGCACGTATGGTCGAACTGTCCGGTCTGGGCCATCTCGCGCACGAGGAGCGGCCGGCTGAGGTAGCCGCACATCTGCGCACGCTGCTGTCCACGCTGACCGGGCCTGCGGCCGCGTTTCCGGGCGCGGCACCCTGCGCCTGAACGGCCGCGCATGGACGCCGGCTTCGTCAAGCTGCTGGAAGTCGTGCTGCTGTTCGGCGCGGTGGTCGCGTTCGGCGTCTGGCAGTTGCGATCGGTCGATCGTGACCGGCGTGCCCGCCTCGAGCGAGAGGCTGCGGAGGCACGCGGCGCGCGAGCGGACGAACCGCCGCCACCCTGTCCGCCCGACCAGCGGCGGTGAGCGGCACGCGGGGCGGAGGGAGATTCCGATTGACGCAGCGAGGACAACATGTCTAAAGTACGTGACACTCTGGATGACAACCCAGCCTGACTGATCGGCGTCGTAGCGAAAGCCATGAATCCGCAGGGAGGACATCCGGCCAGTGCCCGAATGATCCCCGAGGAGCGGAAATGGACCCGATGAACCGAATCGAGCAGGCACTGTCCTGCGCCATCGAGCAATCGCTTGCAGTGGCCGTGGCACAGGCGCAGGAGCCTGGTTGCCCGCCACGCCTGGCGGCGGCGATCCGCTATTCGGTGTTCCCCGGCGGTGCCAGGATCCGCCCGCGGCTCACCCTCGCCGTCGCCTGCGCCTGCGGCGAAGACAACCCCGAGATCGCGGAGTCGGCCGCGGCCGCGATCGAGCTGCTGCACTGCGCTTCGCTGGTGCATGATGACCTGCCCTGCTTCGACGATGCGCCGACCCGTCGGGGCAAGCCGTCGGTGCATCGCGCGTTCGGCGAGCGGCTGGCGGTCCTCGCCGGCGATGCGCTGATCGTCCTGGCGTTCCAGACGCTGGCGCGCGGCTGCGGCGCGGCGCCTCGGCGTCTCGGGCCGCTGATGAACATCATCGGCCGTGCGGTCGGCATGCCCTCGGGCATCGTCGCCGGCCAGGCCTGGGAGTGCGAGTCCCACGTGGCGCTGGCCGAGTACCAGCGAGCCAAGACCGGCGCACTGTTCGGTGCCGCGACGATGGCGGGTGCGGAAGCGGCCGGCCATGAGTCGCTGCCTTGGCGCAAGCTGGGCGAACGCCTGGGCGAGGCGTTCCAGGTTGCAGACGATATTCGCGACGTCTGTTCGACCGAGGCCGAACTGGGCAAGCCGATCGGTCAGGACAAGCGGCTCGGCCGTCCGAACTCGGTCGCCCACCTGGGCGTCACCGCGGCGGTGGCTCATCTGGACCGGCTGATCGCGGAAGCGGTCGATTCGATCCCCGCCTGTTCGGGCGCCGCCGGCCTGAAGGCGGTGATCCAGATGGAAGCCCAGCGCTTCCTCCCGTCCGAACTCGCTCAACGCGCCGCTTGATCGGCCGTCGTGCGGCACGAGGCACGTGCCGCACGCACCGACCGCACGCATCAACGACTGGCTGAACGGACCCACGCTGCATGGATGCCGCATTGAACTGGACCGACCGATGGCTCGCCACGCGAGACCGGCTGGTCTCGAGCGAACGTTTCCAGCGCTGGGCGGCGTCGTTCCCGCTGACGCGCCCTTTCGCGCGCCGCCGCGCGCGTGAGCTGTTCGACCTGTGCGCGGGTTTCGTCTATTCCCAGGTGTTGCTGGCCTGCGTCCGGCTCGACCTGTTCGGCATCCTGCAGGTATCGCCGCTCGATGCCCGCGCCCTGTCGCAGCGCCTGTCGCTGCCGCAGGACGCGACCGACCGACTGCTCGCCGCTGCCGTCTCGCTGCGGCTGGTCGAGCAGCGCAGCGACGGCCGCTACGGCCTGGGCGTGCTCGGCGCGGCACTCGTCGGCAACCCGGGCGTAGTTGCAATGATCGAACACCACGCACTGCTCTACGCCGATCTGCACGACCCGGTCGCGCTGCTTCGTGGCGACCGAGACCGGACCGAGTTGGGCCGCTACTGGGCGTATGCCGGCAACCCCGACGCCGCGGCCCTCGGACCCGAGCAGGTCGCCGAATATTCCCGGCTGATGGCGGATTCGCAACCGCTGGTGACGCGCGAGATACTCGCCGCCTGGCCGCTGCACCGGCATCGCCGGCTGCTCGATGTCGGCGGTGGCGACGGGAGTTTCGTGTGCGCCGTCGCGGCCGCAGTCCCGTCGATCGCGCTGCAGCTGTTCGACCTTCCGGCGGTCGCCGATCGTGCGACCGGCCGGTTCGCCACCAGCGGGCTCGCGGACCGGGCAACCGCCTTCGGCGGCGATTTCCGCCGCGATGCGCTGCCGGCCGGCGCAGACCTGATCACGCTGGTCCGGGTGCTGTTCGACCATCCGGACGAGACGGTCCTGCAACTGCTTGGCGCGGTGCGACGGGCTATCCCCGACGACGGCACGCTGCTGATCGCCGAGCCGATGGCCGGTACCAGCGGTGCAGAGCCGATGGGGGCGGCCTATTTCGGTTTCTACCTCATGGCAATGGGGCGTGGACGTTCGCGTGCACCCGCCGATTTCGAGCGCCTGCTCGAGCAGGCGGGGTTCACCGACGTGCGCATCGTGCCCACGCCGAGTCCGCTGCAGACCGGCCTGCTGGTTGCGCGCCCGAAGCTCGGCGCCGGCAACACACTGTAAATGACACTTGACATTCAAAGTGGTCAGAGTAATCTGACACTTCGGGGGCAGTCCCGGCATGACACGCCGGGGTCGGCCAGTATCGAACGATGCAGAGGTGGCAAGTGGTCAGTGGGGAAAGGCGCATGAACGCGTTGGCAGTCGTGCTCGAGAAGCCGCAGCAGCTGGTTCTGAGCGACCTCGCCCTCACCGCGCCTACCGACGAAGATGTCGTGGTCGACATCGAATGGAGCGGCATCAGCACCGGCACCGAACGACTGCTCTGGCTGGGCGAGATGCCCCAGTTTCCGGGCCTCGGTTATCCGCTGGTCCCCGGCTACGAATCCGTCGGCCGCATCGTGGAGGCAGGCGTGTCTTCGGGTCGCTGCCCCGGCGAGCGGGTGTTCGTCCCTGGCGCGCGCTGCTTCGGCGAAGTCCGCGGCCTGTTCGGCGGCGCAGCCTCGACGCTGGTGGTTGCTGGTGCACGCACTACGCCGGTCGATGCCGGGCTGGGCGAGGAGGCGGTTCTGCTCGCCCTTGCCGCCACCGCACAGCATGCGCTGGCGGCGCCGAACGCGGTGCTGCCCGACCTGATCGTCGGCCATGGCGTACTTGGCCGCCTGCTCGCGCGCCTGGCCGTGGCTGCAGGTGGCGCACCGGTGGTCTGGGAGACGAACGCCGCGCGGCGCGAAGGCGCCGAGGGATACGCGGTGGTCGATCCCGCGTCCGACGAGCGCCGCGACTACCGCTCCATCTATGACGTCAGTGGCGACTCGAAGCTGCTCGACACACTGGTGATGCGCCTGGCCTCCGGCGGCGAGATCGTGCTCGCCGGCTTCTACAGCGCGCCGCTGCAGTTCGCATTCGCGCCTGCGTTCATGCGCGAAGCCCGCCTCCGGGTCGCGGCCGAATGGAAGCCCGCCGACCTGCTTGCAGTCACCGACCTCCTGGCCTCGGGCCGCCTTTCGCTCGACCGCCTGATCACCCACCGCGTGCCAGCGGCACATGCCGCGTCGGCCTACCGCACCGCATTCACCGACGCTTCCTGCCTGAAGATGATCCTCGACTGGAGAGACGCGCAATGAGCTCCACCAATACCGCTGCATCCGTCGTGCAGTTCGCCATGAAGAACGCGCTTCGCGCAGAGGCGGCGATCGAGCCGGATCCGGTCTCGACCAGCCCCGCGACGAAGGAAACACAGATCATCGCGATCTACGGCAAGGGTGGAATCGGCAAGAGCTTCACGCTGGCAAACCTCTCCTACATGATGGCGCAGCAGGGAAAGAAGGTGCTGCTGATCGGCTGCGATCCGAAGAGCGATACGACATCCCTGCTGTTTGGCGGCAAGGCCTGTCCGACCATCATCGAGACATCCTCCAAGAAGAAGCTCGCCGGCGAACAGGTCTCGATCGGCGATGTCTGCTTCATCCGCGACGGCGTCTTCGCGATGGAACTCGGCGGCCCTGAAGTCGGCCGTGGCTGTGGTGGCCGCGGCATCATCCATGGCTTCGAGACCCTCGAGAAGCTCGGCTTCCACGACTGGGGCTTCGACTACGTGCTGCTCGACTTCCTCGGCGACGTGGTCTGCGGCGGCTTCGGTCTGCCGATCGCCCGTGACATGTGCCAGAAGGTCATCGTCGTCGGCAGCAACGACCTGCAGTCGCTGTATGTCGCGAACAACGTCTGCTCGGCGGTCGAGTACTTCCGCAAGCTTGGTGGAAACGTGGGCGTCGCCGGCCTGGTGATCAACAAGGAAGACGGGACCGGCGAAGCGGCGAAGTTCGCCGAGGCAGTCGGCATCCCTGTGCTTGCGTCCATCCCTGCCAACGACGACATCCGCCGCAAGAGTGCCAACTACGAAATCATCGGCCGCCCCGGCACCCAGTGGGCCCCGGTGTTCGAGGATCTCGCGTCGAATGTCGCCAGCGCGCCGCCCGTGCGGCCGAAGCCGCTCAGCCAGGACCAGTTGCTCTCTCTGTTCAGCAGCGAGATCACCGGCCGCGACTATGTGATGCAGCCGGCAACCGTCGCCGACATGCTCGGCCGCGAGACGGTCGAGAAGAAGACTCTCGAAGTGGTTTACGACGAAGCCTGAGCCGATGGATACGCCCCAGTCCCGACAGTCCCCGCAGCCAGCGGCGCTCGAGGCCGCCCCGGCATCGGCGTCTTCCGCGGTTCCGGTGACCATGCATTCCGCAGGTGTCCCGGCGGCGCAGGTCGATGGTGCAGGGTGCCATGGCGGCAAGCAGCAGCTGGAAGCCGCAGCGCGCGCTGCCGGCAAGAGTGAAGCGCTCGACCAGTACGCGAAAGACTACCCGAAGGGTCCACACGACCAGCCGCAGTCGATGTGCCCGGCGTTCGGCAGCCTGCGCGTCGGCCTGCGCATGCGCCGCACCGCGACAGTCCTGTCCGGTTCCGCCTGCTGCGTCTACGGGCTCACGTTCACCTCGCACTTCTACGGTGCCCGGCGCACGGTCGGCTACGTGCCGTTCAATTCAGAGACGCTGGTCACCGGCAAGCTGTTCGAGGACATCCGCGAGGCGGTGTTCAAGCTGGCAGACCCGGCGCTATACGACGCGGTGGTGATCATCAATCTGTGCGTGCCCACTGCCAGCGGCGTGCCGTTGCAGCTGCTGCCGAAGGAGATCGAGGGCGTGCGCATCATCGGCATCGACGTGCCGGGGTTCGGCGTGCCCACGCATGCCGAAGCCAAGGACGTGCTGGCCGGTGCGATGCTGAAGTTCGCCCGTGCGGAAGCCGAGTCCGGGCCGGTACAGGCACCGCGCAATCACCAGCCCGGCGCGCGCAGCGGCAAGCCGACGGTCACCCTGCTCGGCGAACTGTTCCCGGCAGACCCGATGGTCATCGGGATGCTGCTCGAGCCGATGGGCGTAGCCGCAGGGCCGGTAGTACCCACCCGCGAGTGGCGCGAGCTCTACGGCGCGCTCGATGGCTCGGTGATCGCCGCCATCCATCCGTTCTATACCGCGAGCATCCGCGAGTTCGAAGCTGCTGGTCGACCGATCGTCGGCTCCGCCCCGGTCGGCCATGACGGTACCGAGGCCTGGCTGGAGGCGATCGGCCAGTCGTTGAATGTCGCGCGCGAGAAGATCGATGCGGCGAAGAACCGCATCCTGCCGGCGATCCGCGGCGCGCTGTCGAAGATGCCGATCAAGGGCCGTATCACGATGAGCGGCTACGAAGGCTCCGAGTTGCTGGTCGGTCGCCTGCTGGTTGAGAGCGGTGCCGACCTGCGCTATGTCGGCACCGCCTGTCCGCGCACGCCGTGGAGCGACGCCGACCGCGAGTGGCTGGAGGCCAGGGGGGTGCATGTGCAGTACCGCGCCTCGCTCGAGCAGGACCTTGAAGCGATGCGCGAGTTCAAGCCTGACCTGGCGATCGGCACCACCCCGGTGGTGCAGGCAGCCAAGGAAGCGACGATCCCGGCGCTGTATTTCACCAACCTGATTTCGGCGCGACCCTTGATGGGGCCGGCCGGGGCAGGATCGCTCGCCACGGTGATCAATGCGGCGATGGGGAACAAGGTTCGCTTCGACGAGATGAAGTCGTTCTTCGATGGCGTCGGCGAAGGGCATGCCGCCGGCATCTGGCAGGTCCAGGATGGCGTGCCGCAGGATCGTCCGGATTTCCGCGAACAGCAGAAGCGCAACCTGGCCAAGCTGGCCAAGCAGCGCAAGGCCGAGGAGGCGGGGCTGATATGAGCCTGATCCTCGACCATGACCGCGCAGGCGGCTACTGGGGCGCGGTGTACGTGTTTGCCGCGATAAAGGGCCTGCAGGTAGTGATCGATGGCCCGGTCGGTTGCGAGAACCTGCCGGTCACTTCGGTGCTGCACTACACCGATGCACTGCCGCCGCATGAGCTGCCGATCGTGGTCACCGGCCTCGCCGAAGAGGAACTCGGCCAGCACGGTACCGAAGGTGCGATGAAGCGCGCCCACGCGGTGCTCGACCCGAACCTGCCCGCGGTGGTCGTCACCGGCTCGATCGCCGAGATGATCGGCGGCGGCGTGACGCCCGAAGGTACCGGCATCGCGCGCTTCCTGCCACGCACGATCGATGAAGACCAGTGGCAGAGCGCCAACCGCGCCATGTACTGGCTGTGGACCGAATACGCGTCCAAGCGCGGCACCATGCCCGAACGCCGTCCGGTGAAGGAAGGCGACAAGCCGCGCGTGAATATCCTCGGCCCGAGCTATGGCATGTTCAATTCGCCGAGCGACGTCGCCGAGATCCGGCGACTGGTCGAAGGCATCGGCGCCGAAGTCAACATGGTATTCCCGCTGGGAAGCCACCTCGCCGACGTGCGGCGCCTGGTGGATGCCGACGTCAACATCTGCATGTACCGCGAGTTCGGCCGCCTGCTGTGCGAGGCACTCGAGCGGCCGTACCTGCAGGCGCCGATCGGCTTGCACAGCACGACGAAATTCCTGCGTTCCCTGGGCGAACTGCTCGGGCTCGACCCGGAACCCTTCATTGAGCGCGAGAAGCACACGACGATCAAGCCGGTCTGGGACCTTTGGCGCTCGGTGACCCAGGACTTCTTCGGTACCGCGAGCTTCGCGGTCGTGGCCAACGAGACCTACTCGCGCGGCATCCGGCATTTCCTCGAGGAAGAACTCGGCTTCCCGTGCACCTTCGCGGTCGCCCGCAAGGCCGGTGCCAAGACGGACAACGAGGCGGTGCGCCAGATGGTGCGAGAGAAGACGCCGCTGGTGATGTTCGGCAGCTTCAACGAACGCATGTACCTCGCCGAGATGGGCTCGAAGGCGTCCTACATCCCTGCCTCTTTCCCGGGCGCGATCATCCGCCGCCATACCGGCACGCCTTTCATGGGTTACGCCGGCGCCACCTACCTGGTGCAGGAAGTCTGCAACGCGCTGTTCGATGCGCTCTTCCACATGATCCCGCTGGGCACGGACCTCGACAAGGTCGATGCGACGCCGGCCCGGCTGCACGCGGAGCTGGCCTGGGACGAGGACGCCAAGGCGGCGTTCGACGAGCGCGTCGAGGCGTTCCCGGTGCTGGTGCGCATCTCTGCGGCCAAGCAGCTGCGCGACGAGGTCGAGCGCAATACGCGCCACGGGGGCGAGTCACGCGTGACGCTTGCGCGAGTGCAGGGCGACGGCGCAAGAACGCGTCCGGCGCCGGCAGCGTCTGCCGCGGCGCCAGCGCAGGAGCCGGCATGACTGCGCGCATGGTCTACCCCAAGAAAAACAAGCGTCTTTCGACGCGCACGCGCCTGAACGGTGCGGCGTGCGTTGCAACCGGTTCTGTCCAGTCGTACCGGACGGAAGCGCTCGCCGCGACGAAGTGTCGCGGCGGTCCCGCCGCATGCCCCGAAAGCGTGCGGTAACAGCCGTCATCAGGAGGTATCACCAAATGGCTGAACGAAGCTCCATCTCCGGCCTCACGGACAGCGAGGCACAGGAGTTCCACCAGTTCTACATCCAGGGAATGATCGGTTTCACGGCAGTCGCCGTCGTTGCCCATGTCCTGGTGTGGGCCTGGCGTCCCTGGCTCTAGAGCCTGAAAGGAATCGTGATGACCGACCTGACCGCAGGTTCCGTGCAGAGCATCATGAAGGGCGATTCGAAGTCCTTCAGGGTCATCTATACGGTGAGCTTCGCGACCATTCTCGCGATCGCCCTCGTCGCGCAGAAGTTGGGCTGGCATTGGCGTTCCTGGCTTCCGGGGGCTGAAGGTGCCGAGTCGTTGAATGACGGCGTGAAGGTGGCGGTCTACAACTTCATGTCGCAATTACTTTAGGAGAAAGAACTCATGTGGAGAATCTGGCGTTTGTACGACCCATTGCGGGCCATGGTCGTCCAGGGTGTGTTCCTGTTCTCGCTGGCAGCGATGATTCACCTCGTCCTGCTGAGCACGAACAAGTTCAACTGGCTGGATGGTCCCAAGGCGGGCCCGGCTGCCACGCAAAACGCGCCGATGCCGGCGGCAACACCCAAGTAGCACGCAGCAGAAGCACGTTGTACCCCAGGGGGACGAGGCACCGGCGCTGCTTGCCGGGCCTCGTCCGCCGATCTGGGCAACAGGAGGGCCACAGGCCCTGCAGCACCGGCGTAATTCGTACCTGACCCGATTTCGACCGCGATGCCGCAGCGAGGCGCCACGCGGCGGGAGGACCCAAGATGGCAATGCTGAGTTTCGAACGAAAGTACCGTGTCCGTGGCGGCACGCTCGTCGGGGGCGACCTCTTCGATTTCTGGATCGGGCCGTTCTACGTCGGCTTCTTCGGTGTGACGACGATGTTCTTCAGCATCCTCGGCACGGCGCTGATCCTCTGGGGTGCCTCGCAGGGCCCGACCTGGAACCTCTGGCAGATCAGCATCGCCCCGCCGGACCTGCACTACGGGCTGGCCCTCGCGCCACTGGCCGAGGGAGGTCTGTGGCAACTGATCACGGTGTGCGCGATCGGAGCCTTCGGATCATGGGCGCTGCGCGAGGTCGAGATCTGCCGCAAGCTCGGCATGGGCTACCACGTACCGTTCGCCTTCTCGTTCGCCATCGGAGCCTACGTCACCCTCGTGGTCGTGCGCCCGGTGCTGCTTGGAGCGTGGGGGCATGGGTTCCCGTACGGCATCTTCAGCCACCTCGACTGGGTGTCGAACGTGGGCTACCAGTACCTGCACTTCCACTACAACCCGGCGCACATGATCGCCATCTCGTTCTTCTTCGCATGCACGTTCGCGCTGTCGCTGCACGGGGCGCTCGTGCTGTCGGCGACCAACCCGCCCAAGGGCGAGGCGGTGAAGACGCCCGAGCATGAGGACACGTTCTTCCGCGACACGATCGGCTATTCGATCGGAACCCTGGGCATCCACCGGCTTGGGTTGTTCCTCGCCCTGGCAGCCGTGTTCTGGAGCGCGGTGTGCATCGTTATCAGCGGCCCGTTCTGGACGCGCGGCTGGCCCGAGTGGTGGGGCTGGTGGCTCAACCTGCCGATCTGGTCGTAGGCAAAAACGAGAAGCGAGGAGACCTCATGGCTTACTATCAGAACATCTTCACGCAGGTCCAGCCCACCGGGCCTGCTTCCCACGGCGTGCCGCTGGGCAAGGGCAACAGCCCGCGCACTGGCGAGCCGCTGATCGTCCACCTCCTGGGCCGAATCGGCAACGCCCAGATCGGTCCGATCTACCTGGGCGGGCTGGGGCTCGCCTCGCTGATATGCGGGCTGTTCGCGTTCTGGATCATCGGCTTCAACATGCTGGCCTCGGTCAACTGGGACCCGATCCAGTTCGTGCGCCAGCTGTTCTGGCTCGCGCTGGAACCGCCGCCGCCGAGCTACGGGCTCAGCCTGCCGCCACTGAACGAAGGCGGCTGGTGGATGATGGCGGGCTTTTTCCTGACCGTGTCGTTGCTGCTCTGGTGGGCGCGCATGTACACCCGTGCCCGCGCCCTGGGCATGGGCACGCACGTGGCTTGGGCGTTCGCAGCGGCGATCTGGCTGTACCTGGTCCTGGGCTTCATACGCCCGTTGCTGATGGGCAGCTGGGGCGAGGCGGTGCCGTTCGGCATTTTCCCGCATCTTGACTGGACCGCTGCATTCTCGCTGCGCTACGGCAACCTGTTCTACAACCCGTTCCATGCGCTGTCGATCGCCTTCCTCTACGGCTCGGCGTTGCTGTTCGCGATGCACGGCGCCACCATCCTCGCAGTGACCCGTTTCGGCGGCGAGCGCGAGATCGAGCAGATCGTCGACCGGGGCACGGCCTCCGAGCGCGCCGCGCTGTTCTGGCGCTGGACGATGGGCTTCAATGCCACGATGGAATCGATCCATCGCTGGGCCTGGTGGTTCGCGGTGCTCTGCCCGCTGACCGGCGGCATCGGCATCCTGCTCACCGGCACCGTGGTGGACAACTGGTACCTGTGGGCGGTGAAGCATGGCGTGGCGCCGATGTATCCGGCGGTGTTCCCGGCGGTCGTCGATCCGGCCACGCTGATCCAGGGGGTGAAATGATGAAGGCCAGCAGCGGTTTCTTCCGAAGCATATCCATCGCTGCCGCGGCGCTTGCCGCCAGCACACTGTTGACCGGCTGCGAGCGGCCGCCGATCGACAGCGTGCAGCACGGCTTCCGCGGTACTGGCATGGTGCAGGTCTACAACCCGCGCCTCCTTATCCCCGAGACCCACAAGAACGTGGTGCCCGACCCGATCCCGGCGGTACCGTCCGACGGGCCGCGGGCCCGGGACGCGTACAAGAACGTCCAGGTGCTCGGTGACGTATCGGTCGCGGAGTTCACCCGGCTGATGGTGGCGATCAGCCAGTGGGTTGCGCCCAACGAGCAGTGCACCTACTGCCATGCGCCTGGCGAGGATTTCTCCTCCGACTCCATGTACACCAAGGTCGTCGCCCGCCGGATGATCCAGATGACGCAGGCGATCAACACGCGCTGGACCGCCCACGTGGCCCAGACCGGAGTGACCTGCTACACCTGCCACCGCGGAAATCACAACCCCGCCGAGGTGTGGTTCAAGTCGGCGCCGCAGGTCCAGGCAACGCGCGGCCTGCTGGGCAACGACGCGGGGCAGAACCGGGCGTCCCCGAACGTCGGGCTCTCTTCGCTGCCCTACGACGCGCTGCGCGAGTACCTCTCCAGCAACCCACAGGAGATCCGCAACAACGGCGCGACGGCGCTGCCGACCGGCAATCGGTCGTCGATCAAGCAGGCGGAGTTCACCTACTCGCTGATGATGCACATGTCCGACGGCCTGGGCGTGAACTGCACCTATTGCCACAACACGCAGAACTTCGCGAAGTGGGACGGTGCACCGCCTCAGCGCGTGACTGCCTGGCACGGCATCCGCATGGCACGCGAGATCAACACCGGCTACATCGAGCCGCTCACTCCGGTGTTCCCGGCGGGACGGCTCGGGCCCACCGGGGATGTCGCCAAGGTGAACTGCGCGACCTGCCACCAGGGTGCGTACAAGCCGCTGTACGGCGTGAGCATGCTGCGCGACTACCCGCAGCTTGGCCGGGTAGGCACTGCCCCGGCAGCGACCACTGCCGCGGCCGGTGGGGCGCGTCGGTGAACGCCGGATCGCTGCACCGGTCGCTGCCTCGTGCGGCGACCGGTCCGGCGATGCGCGATGTCAGTGAAGGGGAGGCTGCACCTGCGTCCCCCGCGCATTCGGTGGTGGTGGTAGTTCTGGCCGATATCGGGCCTGCGTCGCGCCTGTGGGGGTATGGGCGCTTCGTGTTCGGACGTGGCGCGGCCCGGCGCCAGCCTGGGGTACGCTTTGCGAAGGTGCTGGGCAGCGGCTTCGACGGCGGCTTCGGACTGAAGCCGAGCGCGTCCCGACAGGGGCTGCTCTGCCTGTTCGACGACGACTGGGCTGCATGTGACTTCCTCGCGCATTCGCCGCTGGTGACGGCCTATCGTGACCATGCACGCGAATACCTCGAGGTCCGGCTGCGGCCATTCTCCTGTCGGGGCACCTGGGACGGCGTGCGTTTCGAGCCCAGCGTCCCGCCGCCGGAGGGCGGGGCCATCGCAGGGCTGACGCGCGCATCGATCCGGCCGCACCTTGCACGCCGCTTCTGGAGCAAGGCACCACCGGCCGAGCGTTCGCTCGCGAACGCCTCTGGTTGCCTGCTCGCGGCCGGGCTGGGCGAGGCACCGTTGCTGCGCCAGGCGACGTTCACGATCTGGGACAGCATCGCGTCGATGGACGGCTATGCGCGCAGCGGCGCGCACCTCGAGGCGATCCGCGCTTCGCGCGAGGGCGACTACTTCTCCGAATCGATGTTCGTGCGATTCGTGCCCGAGGGCCTGCGCGGCACCTGGAAGGGACGCACCCATGCCTGACGGCCAGCCGCTGCCTGTTTCGCTCGCGCCCGCTGGCGGACGGTCGAAGCGCGGCCGGGCACCCCGCGGCCACCGCACCGTGGTGGTTGGGGCCGGCGTGGGCGGCCTGGTCGCAGCGCTGCAACTGGCCTGCGCCGGTGTAGAGGTGACGCTGGTGGAGCGGGCAGCTGTCCCGGGTGGCAAGATGCGGCGCGTGGATGCCGGGGGAGCGGCCATCGACTCCGGCCCGACCGTGTTCACGATGCGCTGGGTGTTCGAGCAGATATTCCAGGGCGCGGGCGCGTCGCTGGAGGCACGCCTCGCGCTGTCGCCGCTGCCGGTGCTCGCCCGCCATGCGTGGCGTGACGGCAGCCGCCTGGACCTGTTCGCCGACCATGAACGCTCGGTCGAGGCGATCGGCGACTTCTCGGGCGCAGCGGAGGCCCGGCGCTTCCGCGCGTTCTGCGCGCAGGCGCGCGACGTCTACGACGCACTCGAGGGGCCCTATATCCGGTCCTCCCGCCCGAGTGTGTTCGGCATGGGGACGTCGCTCGGGCTGTCCGGCATCCGCGAGCTGGTGCGCCTCGGCCCGTTCACCTCGCTCGCGTCGAACTTGCGGCGGCAGTTCCACGACCCGAGGCTGCGCCAGCTGTTCGGGCGCTATGCCACCTACTGCGGGAGTTCGCCCTGGTCGGCACCGGCCACGCTGTTGCTGGTCGCGCAGGTCGAGATGGACGGCGTCTGGTCGGTCGAGGGGGGCATGCACGGGCTCGCTTGCGCGCTCGCGCGGCTGGCCGAGGAGCGCGGCGCGATCCTGCGCTACGGTGCCCCGGTGGAAGAGATCCTCGTGCGCGGTGGGCGTGCCTGCGGCGTGCAGCTTGCGGGCGGCGAGGTACTCGAAGCCGATAGCGTCGTGTTCAACGGCGACGCGCATGCGCTGGCGAGCGGTTGCCTCGGCGAGGCGGTGACCTCCTCGGTCGAGCGCGTGCCACAGGCGGCTCGCTCGTTGTCTGCGGTGACCTGGTCGATGCATGCGCGCACGAGTGGGTTTCCGCTCGACAACCACAACGTGTTCTTCGATGACGACTATGCATCGGAGTTCAGCGACATCTTTGGCGCGGGCCGCTTGCCGATCCGCCCGACCGTCTACATCTGCGCCCAGGATCGTGCCGGGAGCGTCGCCGCCGGCACTGCGCCGCCGCCGGCTCCCGGCAGTCGCGAGCGGCTGCTCTGCCTGGTGAACGCACCGGCGACCGGCGACACCCGCCCCCTGGAACCTTCGGAGATCGATGCATGCGAACACCGGATGCAGGCACTGCTTTCGCACTGTGGCCTGGAGATGGAGATCGACCCGGCGCAGACCGTGCGCACGAGTCCGAACGACTTCGAACGCCTGTTCCCTGCGACCGGGGGCTCGCTCTATGGAAGGGCGACGCAGGGATGGATGGCGCTGTTCAAGCGCCCCTCCTCGATCAGCCGGCTGCCGGGACTGTACCTCGCGGGTGGCAGCGTGCACCCGGGACCGGGCGTGCCGATGGCCGCGATGTCGGGGCAGCTGGCGGCCGCGACGCTGCTGGGGCACCTCGGTTCGACCAGCCGGTCGGCACGGGTGGTTATCTCTGGTGGTATCTCGACGCGATCAGCGACGATGGCCGCCACGGCCTGACCATCATCGCCTTCGTCGGCAGCGTGTTCTCTCCGTATTACCGACGCGCGCTGTCTAAGGGGCCCGTCGACCCCGAGGATTACTGCTCCATCAACGTCGCCCTGTATGGCGACGCCGGCAGGCGCTGGACGATGACCGAGCGGCGCCGCGCGTCGATGCACCGGTCGCGCGATTCGTTCAGCGTCGGTCCCAGCGCACTGCACTGGGATGGCAGCTGCCTCACCATCGACATCGACGAGGTCGGGGTGCCGCTGCCCCGGCGAGTGCGTGGGCGCGTACGCGTACACCCGCACGCGCTGTCGCCCGTGTTCACCGCGCTTGACGACGACGGCCGGCATCGCTGGGGACCGATCGCACCGGCAGCGAGGGTCGAGGCCAGCTTCGACCGTCCGGGGGCGAACTGGTCCGGCCACGGCTACCTCGACAGCAACGAGGGCGACGAGCCCATCGAACGCCCGTTCCGCGAATGGGACTGGTCGCGTGCGAGCCTGCGCGACGGCAGCACGGCAGTGATCTACGATGTGCGCCAGAAGGCCGGCGCCGACCGCGTGCTTGCGCTGCGCTTCGATCGCGACGCGAAGGTCGAGTCCTTCGAGCCACCGGCGCGCCAGCGGCTGCCACGCACCGCGTGGCGCATAGACCGCACCATGCGCACCGACCCCGAAACGCCAGCCACCGTCACGCAGACGCTCGAGGACACGCCGTTCTACGTCCGCTCCGTGCTCTCCTCGGGCCTGCTCGGCGAGACCGTCGTATCGATGCACGAGACACTGAACGTACCCAGACTCACCTCCGCAGCGGTGCAATGGATGCTGCCGTGGCGGATGCCGCGCACCGGTTGACAGGCGAGGATGGGGTCAGGTCTTGCCTTTTGCCTCTACGAGGCAAAAGGCAAGACCTGACCCCGGGGCTGCCGGGGCTGCGGGGCTGACCCCGGGACGCATGACCCCTTGGGCGAACGGGGGCGCATGGGCGGATAATCAGCGGCTCCACAGTACGCCACGGAGCCGCGACCATGCTTCCTTCCCACGACCGGTATCCCTACTCCGGCATCGATACCCGGCCGGTGTACGACTGGCCGGGCGGCGCCCGACTCGCCGTCTACATCGCGGTCAACGTCGAGCACTTCCCGTTCGGCGAGGGCGGCGGGATCGACCTCGACCGCGAGACAAAGCCCTGGAGCCAGCGCAGCTGGATGTGGCGCGAGTACGGCAACCGGGTCGGCGGCTGGCGGCTGGCCGACCTCTTCGACGAACTTGGCATCAACGTCGGCATCATCGTGAATGCCGCGAACTACGAACACAGCCCGGACTTGATCGCCCGCTACCGTGATCGCGGCGATGAGTTGATCGGCCACGGCATCTCCAACGGTACCGAGCGGCCGATCGACATGAGCCCCGATGCGGAGGCGTCGATGACGCGCGAGGTGACCGAGCTGATGACCCGCACCGATGGTGTCCGGCCGGAAGGCTGGCTGTCACCCTATCTCACGCCCAGCCTGCGCACGCCGGACCACCTGGTCGACAACGGCTATTCGTACGTGCTCGACTGGGGTACCTGCGACGAGCAGCCGTTCTGGATGAAGGCTGGCAGTGGCGGCCGTAAGGGCCGCCTGCTGGCGATGCCCTACCCGATCGAGCTCAACGACCAGCCGGCGATCGTCGGCCGGCGTCACACCGCCGAACAGTACGCCGACATGCTGGTCGACCAGTTCGACGAGATGAAGCGCCGTTCGCTGAAGGCGCCACTGGTGTTCGGCATGTCGCTGCACACGTTCATCGTCGGACAACCCTTCCGGATCGTCCACCTGCGCCGTGCGCTCGAGCACATGCGTGCGAACAGCGAAGGCGTCTGGTGGCCGCTGCCACGCGACATCGCACGCCATTACCGGACGCTTCCGGAGTCGGTTCAGCTCACGGCCTAGTTGGTTGATGGTGGTGGCGCGATAGCACGCCAGGGCAGCTGAGGGGTCAGGTCTTGCCTTTTGCCACTAAGGCAAAAGGCAACAGTGCAACTGAGGGGGCAGGTCTGGGGATGGGGTCATGGGGATGGGGTCAGGTCTTGCGTTTTGCGCTGGAGGCAAAAAGCAAGACGTGACCCCATCCGACTCGACTGACCCCATCCGACTGACCCCATCCGACTGACCCCATCCGACTGACCCCATCCGACTGACCCCATCCGACTGACCCCATCCGACTGACCCCATCCGACGCACATCCGACGCAACGCGGCGTTCGATCCCGATCTAGCGTGAAAGCTCGCGCACGATGTGCTGCTGCCGGCGCGAGATCGGCAGTTTGTCGGCAAGGCCCCTGAGCAGCACGATCCAGTGCGCGTCGATCTCGGCGCCGGACAGGCGCTCGAAGCCGACGATCGCCTCCCGGGCCACCAGGCAGTTGCGATGGATCCGCACGAAGCGCCGGTGGTATTCCTGCTCCAGGCGGGTCAGTGATTCCTCCGCCAGGTACTCGCGCTGGGCGGTCCTGATCGTGACGTACTTGAGCTCCGCCTTGAAGTACAGGATGTCGGTGATCGGTACCAGGTACACCCTGCCGCCCTCGGTCACGGACAGGTGCTGCCGGGGCGCGTCGGACAGGCCGCGCAGCAGGTCCGCGCGCAGCGGCGCGATCGCGCGCGCCTTGGAAAGCGCCTCGGCCAGGCGCGAGGCACGGATCGGCTTCATCAGGTAGTCGATCGCGTTGAGCTCGAACGCCTTCACCGCGTGTTCCTGATATGCGGTGACGAAGATGACCGACGGCGGATCCTTCAGCTTGAGGAGGTGCTCGGCCAGCTCGACGCCGTCCATTTCCGGCATCTGGATATCGAGCAGTACCAGGTCGGCATCCTGCCCCTGCAGCAGCTCCAGCGCCTCGCGGCCGGTCGCGGCCTCGCCCACGACCTCCAGCGGTACCTTCGCCGCGCAGTCGACCAGCAGGTCGCGCAGCCGGTTGCGCGCCGGTGCCTCGTCGTCGACGATGACCACTCGCAGCAGCGGTTCGGCAGGCAGGCTCATCTCGGGTCCCAAGTGTGGCGGCGGTAGCGTACCGGAGAACGCCGTCAGCACACGGCGCGGCTATCGGTGTCGGTGTAGGGCATCCGGATGACCACTTCGTAGCGTCCCTCGTGTTCGCGCACGCGCATCCGCGCCTCGGCATCGAAGAACAGCTGCAGCCGCTCGCGGATGTTCTCGACCGCGATCCGGTTGCCCTGCCTGCGCCTGCCCCCGGTCGGCACCGGGTTCGACAGGTGGACATGCACCTCGTTGCCTGCGCGATAGACACGGATGACCACCTTGCCGGGGGCCATCGATGGTTCGATGCCGTGGTACACCGCGTTCTCGAGCAGTGGTTGCAGGATCAGCGCCGGCAGCCTGGCCTCGCCAGGCATCTGCTCGATGTCCCACTCGACCTGCAGTCGATCGCCCAGCCGGACCGCCTCGATCGCCAGGTACTGGCGTGCGAGCTCGACCTCGCTGGCGAAGGTCGACAGCGCCCGGCTGTCGGCCATCAGCGCGCGGAAAAGCTCGGCGAGGTCTTCAAGTACGTGTTCCGCGCGCCGTGGATCGGCGCGGATCAGCGACAGCACGGCGTTCAGGCTGTTGAACAGGAAGTGGGGTTGTATGCGCGCCTGCAGCGCCTGCAGCCGCGCCTCGACCAGCGCCGGCGACAGGGCGCGGCTGCGCAGGTCGAACCAGGCCAGCAGCACGCCGACGACGATGATCGTGACGAACAGGTGGCGAGGCAGCGCATCCCCGCCGCCGCCCAGCGGCTCGCCACCGAGCAGGTCGAAGGCTGCGGTCACCGCCATCGCGGTCAGCAGCACCGCCGCCAGGCCGAGCTCGCCGCGCAGCCGGTCGAGCAGGGGTCGTGCCGCAGAGAGGATCAGCAGCGTGAGGAACATCACCGGCTGCACCAGCGCGGAGATCTCGATCAGGACAGGCCCGATCGCCGGCAGGGTGGGGCTCTTCAGCACCGCCGCCACCAGCGAAGCGGCGTTCACCCCGAGCAGGATGCGCAGCAGCACACCCAGGTTGCGGAAGTCGGGCAGCCGCATCGCGCCGCGAGTACTGGCTACGCCCTCGGAGCCAGTCGCGGGCCGGGCGGGAGCGCCTGGGTTTTCGCCTATACTCGGGCCGCCTTTCATTCCCCGATTGTCGACGCCCGACCACGCCCGATGCAACCCGAGAACCGTGATACCCCCGCCGGCACCCAGTCCGTTCCTCCTGCCGGCGGCACGATCGGCGGCATCAGTGGCGGCAGCAGCTGGTCCGGGCGCTTCGACGAGCCCGTTTCGGAGCTGGTCAAGCGCTACACCGCGTCGGTGGATTTCGACAAGCGGCTCGCGCCGTACGACATCCAGGGTTCGCTCGCGCACGCACGGATGCTGCATGCCTGCGGCATCCTGTCCACGCAGGACCTCGCCGACATCGAACGGGGCATGGGGCAGATCCTGCAGGAGGTGCAGGCCGGCACATTCACCTGGCGCCTTGACCTCGAGGACGTGCACCTGAACATCGAGCGCCGGCTGACCGAACTGGTCGGCGATGCCGGCAAGCGGCTGCACACCGGGCGTTCGCGCAACGACCAGGTGGCCACCGACGTGCGCCTGTGGCTGCGTGCGTCCATTGACGACATCGATGCCGCGCTGCGTACCCTGCAGTCGGCGCTGACCGGCCTCGCCGAGCAGCACGTCGATACCGCGATGCCCGGCTTCACCCACCTGCAGGTCGCGCAGCCGGTGTCCTTTGCGCATCACCTGATGGCCTACTTCGAGATGCTCTCGCGCGACCGCGAGCGTTTCGTCGACTGCCGCCGGCGGGTCAACCGCCTGCCGCTGGGTGCCGCGGCACTGGCTGGCACCAGCTTCCCGATCGATCGCGAACGCGTCGCGCGCGATCTCGGCTTCGACGGCATCTGCGCCAACTCGCTCGACGCGGTGTCCGACCGAGACTTCGCGATCGAGTTCTGTGCGGCCGCGTCGCTCACGATGACCCACCTGTCGCGCTTCTCCGAGGAACTGATCCTCTGGATGAGCCCGCGCTTCGGATTCATCGACCTGGCCGACCGCTTCTGCACCGGGTCGTCGATCATGCCGCAGAAGAAGAACCCTGACGTGCCGGAACTGGTGCGCGGCAAGGTCGGGCGGGTCAACGGCCACCTGGTAGGCCTGCTCACGCTGATGAAGGGCCAGCCGCTCGCCTATAACAAGGACAATCAGGAAGACAAGGAGCCGCTGTTCGACACCGTCGACACGCTGCTGATGACGCTTACCATCTATGCCGACATGGTCGGCGGCATCCGGGTGAAGCCCGATGCGATGCGCGAGGCGCTCAAGCAGGGCTTCGCCACCGCGACGGACCTCGCCGACTACCTGGTGCGCCGGGGCGTGCCCTTCCGCGACGCGCACGAGGCGGTCGCCCGCGCGGTCCGCCATGCCGAGAAGGCCGGCTGCGACCTGCCCGACCTGCCGCTGGCCGACCTGCAGTCCTTCTGCCCGGAGATCGGCGAGGACGTGTACGGCGTGCTCACCATCGAGGGCTCGATGGCCAGTCGCAGCCACGCCGGCGGCACCGCGCCCTCGGCGGTGCGCGCGGCGATCGCCGCTGCACGCAGCCGCATCTGACCTGCGGGCTTCGCCGCTGTATCAGCCCGGCCGTCGTCCGCCGGTGATGCGCTCGTGCCCGGCCAGGTCGCGGTCGCTGAACACGTCGACGAAGCCCTCGCGTGCCAGCAGCTTGCGCACGATCGGAGCCTGGTCATGGCCATGCTCGAGAATCAGCCAGCCGCCGTCGGTCAGCGTGGCTGGCGCCTGCCGGATGATCTCCTGCACCGCGCCCAGTGCATCCTCGCCCGGGGTCAGCGCCGAGCGCGGTTCGAAGCGCAGATCACCCTCGCCCAGATGGGCGTCGGATGCGGCGATGTAAGGCGGGTTGCCGACGATCATCGACAGCCGGTGGCCGTCGATGCCCTGCAGCCAGTCGCCGATCACGCAGTCGATGTTGCCGCACTCGAGCGCAGCCGCGTTGCGCCGTGCGACCGCGATCGCGTCGGCCGATGCGTCGATCGCCAGCACGCGTGCGTGCGGGCGTTCCAGCGCCAGCGTGATGCCGACGCAGCCGCTGCCGGTGCCGAGGTCGACCACTTCCGGGTGTCCCTCCACTGGCAGGCGCGCCAGCGCGGCTTCGACCAGCCCTTCGGTTTCAGGCCTCGGGATCAGCACGGCGGGCGTGACCGAAAACGGCCGGCTGTAGAACTCGCGCTCGCCCAGCAGGTAGGCGATCGGCTCGCCGGCAGCGCGGCGCGCCACCAGCGACTCGAAGCGCATGCGATCGACCGGGCCGAGCTGGCGGCCCGGATGCGAGACGATCTGCGCCAGGGTGGCGCCGGTCACGTGGCGCAGCAGCAGGCGGGCGTCCACCGCGGCCAGCGAATGGCCGCGCGAAGCGAACGTCAGCGCATCGTTGAAGGTCAGTGCGGGGACGGGTGAGGAAGCGGGGGATTTCGACATCGCTCAGGCGGCTTCGGACATGGCGGCGAGCTGCTCGGCCTGGTGCTCTGCCACCAGCGCCGACACCAGCGGCTCGAGGTCACCGTCCATGATCTGGTCGATCTTGTAGAGGGTGAGGTTGATTCGGTGGTCAGTCACGCGGCCCTGCGGGAAATTGTACGTGCGAATCCGCTCCGATCGGTCGCCGCTGCCGACCAGCGACTTGCGCTCGGCTGCCTGCTTCGCCTGCTGCGAACGCACCTGCACGTCCTTGATGCGTGCGGCCAGCACCGACATCGCCTGCGCCTTGTTCCGGTGCTGCGAGCGGTCGTCCTGGCACTCGACCACGATGCCGGTGGGCAGGTGGGTGATGCGCACCGCCGAGTCGGTCTTGTTGATGTGCTGCCCGCCGGCGCCCGAGGCGCGGAAGGTGTCGATCCGCAGCTCGGCGGGGTTCAGCACCACGTCGCTCACTTCGTCCGCCTCGGGCAGCACCGCCACGGTGCAGGCCGAGGTGTGAATGCGGCCCTGTGTCTCGGTGGCGGGCACCCGCTGGACGCGGTGGCCGCCGGACTCGAACTTCAGCTTCGAGTAGGCGCCGTGGCCGAGCACCTTGGCGATCACCTCCTTGTAGCCGCCGAGCTCCGCGACGTTCTGCGAGATGATCTCCACCTTCCAGCCGTTGCGCTCGGCGTAGCGGACGTACATCCGGAACAGGTCGCCGGCGAACAGTGCCGACTCGTCGCCCCCGGTACCTGCGCGTACCTCGAGGAACAGGTTGCGCTCGTCGTTCGGGTCCTTCGGCAGCAGTGCCTGCTGCAGCTCGCGCTCCAGCACGACGATACGGTCGCGGCCCTCGTGCAACTCGGCCTCGGCCAGCTCGCGCATGTCCGGGTCCGACAGCAGGCCCTCGGCATCACGCAGCGACTGCTCGACCGCCGCGTGCTGGCGGTACAGGTCGACCACCTCCTCCAGCTCGGAACGCTCCCGGGTCAGGCGGCGGTACTGGTCGAGGTTGTCGGTCGCGTCGGCGCGGCCGAGGATGGCGTTGACCTCGTCGAGGCGCTCGGCGAGCTGCGCAAGCTTGGCAGCGATGCTCGGGTTCATCGACGCGCCGCTACGAGCGGTCGCCGGCGCGCGCGCGTCCCGACAGCAGCTGGGCCAGCTCGTCTCGGCTGCCTTCGCCCAGGTTGTTCAGCGCATGCGAGGGCGCATGCAGCAGTTTGTTGGTGAGCGAACGCGACAGGCGGTCGATCACCAGCCGCGGGTCGTCGCCCAGCGACAGTCGGCGGATCGCCTGCTCCACCTCGCGCTGGCGCGACCGCTCGGCTTCCTCGCGCAGCGCGCGGATGGTCGGCACCAGCTCGCGGGTGGACACCCAGTGCATGAAGTCGGATACGCCGAGCGTGATGATCGCCTCGGCATCGTGGACCGCGCCGGCCCGGGATTCGCGGCCGAGCTTGACGATCTCGCCCAGGTCGTCGACGGTGTAGAGAAACACGTCGTCCATGCGCGCGGCTTCGGCCTCGACGTCGCGCGGTACCGCCAGGTCGACGATGAACACCGGCTTGCGCCTGCGGGCTCGCAGCGTGCGCTCGAGCAGGCCCTTGCCGATGATGGGCAGCTGGCTTGCGGTGCAGGTGATGATGATGTCGTACTCGGGCAGGCGTTCGGGCAGGTCCGCCAGCCCCATCGCATTGCCGCCGTGTCGCTCGGCCAGCAACTGGCCGCGTGCCTGGGTACGGTTGGCGAAGCTCACCATGCGCGGCTTGCGCGCGCAGAAGTGCGCCGCGCACAGCTCGATCATCTCGCCGGCGCCGATGAACAGCACCCGCTGCTCGGCGATCGACGGGAACAGGCGCTCGGCAAGCGACACCGCGGCGGCGGCCATCGATACCGAACTTCCGCCGATCTCGGTCTCCGATCGCACACGCTTGGCGATCGAGAACGTGCGCTGGAACAGCTTGTGCAGCAGCGAGCCGAGCGTGCCGGCGTTCTCGGCCGAGCGCACCGCCTGCTTGAGCTGACCGAGGATCTGCGGCTCGCCCAGCACCATCGAATCGAGCCCGGCCGCCACCCGGAAGGCGTGGCGCGCGGCGTCCTGCGATGGAAGCGTGTA
>CANHBC010000046.1 GCA_947458835.1 Betaproteobacteria bacterium
CACGGGGAACGCGGCGAGCAGGGCCAGGCCCAGGGAAACGCCGCCGGCCAGCCGGACAGCCCGGCGGCGGGACGGATGCACGGATACGGAAGGGCGGGCGCCGCCGCCAGCAGGCGCATGACGATGGTTCACGGGAAACTCCTCCGGTGCGCCGGCAGGCTGCCTCGCAGCGCCGGGCGGGGTTGACGGTTGACGCACAGCCTGCAACCACGGCCGCTCCGGGATGCAGACGGACGGTGCCGGCTTGCCCGATGCTGCAGCGGGCGGCGGATGATACCGGAGGCGGCCCGGGGCGCGGGCTGCCGGCCGGACGTCGGCGTCGGGCATAATCCAGCCCCTCCCCTGCAAGGACACAGCCATGGGCCATACGCTGGCAGAAAAGATCCTCGGTGCCCGCTCGGGCGGCGCCCCCGTCAACGCAGGCGACGTCGTGGTCGCCCGGGTCGACTTTGCGATGGTGCACGACGCCCGCGCGGCCAACGCCCTGAAGGCGGTGTCGACGCTCGGCTTCGACCACCTGCCCAACGCCGCGCGCACCGCGTTCGTGCTCGACCACTTTTCCCCGCCGCCCTCGCGCGAGGCAGCCAACGTGCATGCCGACATGCGCGAGTTCTGCGAACGCACCGGCGCGGTGATCTACGACGTCGGCGACGGCATCTGCCACCAGGTGCTGCCGGAACATGGACACTTCACCGCAGGGGACCTGGTGGTCGGCACCGACACCCATTCGACGACCTACGGCGCGTTCAATGCGTACGGCACAGGGCACGAAGGCACCGACGTGGCCGCGATCCTGGCTACCGGACGGACCTGGTTCAGGGTGCCGGAGACGATCCGGGTGGAACTCACCGGCCAGTTGCAGCCGGGCGTGTGGGCCAAGGACGTCACGCTGGCGATGCTCGGGCGCCTGGGCGCCGAGGGCGCCAACTTCAAGGTGATCGAGTACACCGGCAGCGCGGTGGCGGCGATGGCGATCGATGACCGGATGACCCTGTCCAATCATGCGGCCGAACTCGGTGCCGAGGCGGCGATCCTCGAATGCGACGACAAGACCATCGCGTGGCTGGCCGCGCACGGCGCGCAACCGCCGAAGCCGGTGACCGCCGACGCCGATGCCCGATACGCGGACCGTTTCTCGATCGATGCGTCGGCGCTGGCGCCGAAGGTCGCGCACAACCACGACATCGGCGACGTGGTCGACGTGACGGAACTCGCGGGCCAGCCGGTACACGTCGGGCTGATCGGCACCTGCACCAACGGCCGACTCGACGACATCCGGCAGGCCGCCAGCATCCTCAAGGGACGCAAGCTCGCCCGTGGCGTGCGGCTGGTGGTGACGCCAGCCTCGCGCGCGATCTACCTTGCTGCAATGCGCGAGGGCCTGTTCGAGATCCTGACCGCGGCCGGCGCCTCGGTCGACGCGGCCGGCTGCGGCACCTGCGTCGGCATCACGCACAAGCTGATGTCCGCCGACCGCGAGCGGGTGATCTCCAGCGCGAACCGGAACTTCAAGGGCCGCCTGGGCAACCCGGAATCCGAGATCCTGATCGCCTCGTCGGCGACGGTGGCCGCCTCCGCGCTCACCGGCCGGGTGACCGACCCGCGCGAGTTTGCAACCGACATCCGCAGCGCCGCCTGAAGGAGCACACGATGACCGCAACCGCAACCACCGTGGCCCCGATCCGCGCCACCGTGCACCGCCTCGGCGACGAGGTCAGCACCGACATCCATTGCTCGGCCAAGTACAACATGGGCAAGTCGGTGCAATGGCTGGCCGAGCATGCGTTCGAGCAGCTGGTGCCGGGCTTCGCACAACGGGTCAGGCCGGGCGACGTGATCGTCGCCGGCAAGGACTTCGGCATCAACTCTTCGCGCGAGCAGGCGGTGCACGTGCTGCGCGCGATGGGCGTGTCGGCCGTGGTCGCCCACTCCTTCGGCCGGCAGTTCTACCGCAACGCGATCAACAACGGGCTGCCGATCGCCGAGTGCGACGTATCGTCGATGGCCGACGGCGACCTGATCGAGGTCGACGTCGCGGCTGGACGCATCGCGGTGCCGGCGCGCGGCTTCAGCGCCGAGGTGCCGAAGCTGCCGCCCGCAGTGCTGGCGTTGATCGCCGCCGGTGGGCTGCTGCCGTTCCTGAAGCAGCATCCCGACTGGGCGCTGCCGACCGCCTGAACCGGGCGGGCAGCAGGCGGGCGCGACGTCAGCCTTTCAGGTGCGCGTCGCGCCGCTCGTACAGCTTCTCGTCGGCGTAGCCCATCGTCTCGGGCTTCGCGCGGCCGAGCATCACCTGGAAATAGACCGGCCCCAGGCTGTTGTTGTCGTAGCCGTGGATCACGCCGGGCGGGCAGGCGACGCATTCCCACTTGCCCAGGCGGGTGGTGACGCGGTTGCCCTGCTCGTCCTCGACGAACACGTCGAGGAAGCCGTCGAGCACGAAGAAGACTTCCTCGACCTCGTGCGTGTGCGCAGCGTTGCCCTGCCCCGGCTCGACGTACATGATCGACAGCGTGAAGCCGCGCGCCGGGATGACCGTCGGGTCGTCGTGCTTGCCCGAACCGCCAGCCCCGATGAAGCGGTGCTGGGCGCGTTTCCAGCCCTCGATCTTGGCATCCTCGAACGCGGCCCAGTCAGCCTGCTTCTCGCGGAAGCGACCGCTGAACTTCTTCATGATTTCGTCGAGCGACATCCCGACGAGTTCCGGGGGCATCGGATGGCGTGCTGCTGACATGGTGTTCGCTCCTCGTGAGTTCGCGATCGTTCGCGGTGGCTGGCGCATCGGCAGCGCCATCGTGAGTCGGAGATGATGCCCGACGCGCGGGTCGACGCGCGGGTCGATGATCGATGGTAGTGCGCTGCGCAGCGCCGAAGCAACCGGCGCAGGATTTTTCCGGCACCGTCGCCTTCGGCGTGCGCAGGGCGGCGTGGCTGCCGTAATATCCGTGCCTTTCCGGATGTGATCACGTCATCGTTCGCGCCGCATCCCGTCCCCGGGACGGCCGACCCACCGCTGGAGAGGCATACGCATGCGCCCGACACCCGCCCCGAACGCCGTCCCGACCCCGGGGCCTACCCGCCGTACGTCGCAGCCGCTGCGCCGCCTGCTGCTCGGCGCCGCCCTGGCCACGGTGCCTGCCGCCGCCCTTGCCCAGGCGCCGGCCTTCCCGGCCAAGACGATCCGCCTGATCGCGCCGTTCGCGCCGGGTGGCGCGCTCGACCTGGTTGCCCGCGTGGTCGGGCAGGTGCTCACCGAGCAGCTCGGCCAGCCGGTGATCGTCGACAACCGGGCCGGCGCGGCGGGGGCGATCGGCTCCGAGCAGGTCGCGCGCGCAGCACCGGACGGCTACACCCTGCTCCTCGGGGCGACCACGACCCATGGCATCAACCCGGTGCTGCAGAAACTGTCCTACGACCCGCTGAAGGACTTCGCGCCGGTGTCGCTGGTGGCGACCATCCCGCACGTGCTGGTCGTCAACCCGTCGCTCCCGGTGGCTTCGCTGCCCGACCTGATCAAGTACGCCCGCGCCAAGCCCGGCCTGACCTACGGCTCGGCCGGCACCGGCTCGCCGCACCACCTGGCCGGCGAGATGCTGAAGATCGCCACCGGCATCGACATCACCCATGTGCCGTACAAGGGCTCTGCACCGGCCATGGCCGACGTGATGGGCGGACAGGTCCAGTTCATGTCGATCGAGCTCACTGCGGCGGTGAGCCAGATCAAGGCCGGCAAGCTGCGCGCGATCGCGATCGCCACCGCGAAGCGGGTGCCGGGCGTCGACCTGCCCACGGTCGGCGAAGGCGGCGTGCCCAACTTCGAGGTCACGGCCTGGTATGCGGTCTACGCACCGGCCGGCACGCCGCGCGCGACGGTCGACATCCTGTCGAAGGCGATCGCACGCGGCCTGGGCTCCGGCGAGGCACGCGACAAGCTCGCCTCGCTCAATGCGGTCACCGTCGGCAGCACGCCCGAGGAACTGACCACCCACATGCGCGCCGAACTCGCGCGCTGGTCGAAGGTCATCAAGAGCGCCGGCGTCAAGGCCGACTAGGCGCGCCGTCTCTCCGGACGATCATCCCACCGCACACTTCCGAGCATTCCCGATGAAGCCACCTCAGTTCGACTACGCCGCGCCCGCCACCCTGCCCGAGGCGCTCGCCCTGCTCGCCCATCCGGACGGCGACGCCCGTCCGCTGGCTGGCGGCCAGAGCCTGATGCCGGTGCTCGCCTTCCGCCTCGCCTCCCCCCGGCTGCTGGTCGATCTGCGACGGATCGAAGGCATGGACCGCATCGACATCGATGCGCAGGGCGTTCGCATGGGCGCGAAGGTACGCTGGTGCGACATCGAGCGCGACGCGCGCCTGCGCACCGCGCTGCCGCCGCTGGCCGAGGCCATCGGCCACGTGGCGCACTACCAGATCCGCAACCGCGGCACCGTCGGTGGCAGTCTGGCGCACGCCGACCCCGCGGCCGAACTGCCCGGCATCGCGGTGGCGTGTGACGCCACGATCGAGGTGGCGAGCGTGCGCGGCACGCGCAACATCGCCGCCGCCGACTTCTTCCAGGGCGCGTTGGCCACTGCCCTCGAGCCGGACGAACTGGTGACCGCGATCAGCTTCCCCGCGTGGCCTGCTGGCCGCGCCAGCGCATTCGAGGAACTGGCGCGCCGGCACGGCGACTTCGCGATGGCCGGCACGGCGGTCTGGTTCGACCTCGACGCCGCCGGCCGGGCACACAACACGCACATCGGCGTGATCGGCGCATCGGACCGGCCCCGCCGCCTGACGGCGGCCGAGGCGAAGCTCGACGGCCAGGTGGTCGACGCCAGGTCGATCGGCGAGGCAGCCTGCGCGGCCGCAGGCGCCTGCGACCCGGCCGATGACCTGCATGCGAGTGCAGCCTACCGACGCAACCTGGTCGGCGTGCTGGTGGAGCGGGCGCTCGCGCGCGCACTGGCAGGCACGAGGGGCGGCCTTGCGGCCGCCGGCAGCACAGTCAACCGCAGCGGGGAGTCGCACTGATGGAAGTCTCGTTCAAGGTCAATGGCAATGCGGTCAAGGCCCAGGTCGAACCGCGCACCACCCTGTCGCTCTGCCTGCGCGACCACCTGAAGCTGACCGGCACCCATGTCGGCTGTGAACACGGCGTCTGCGGCGCCTGCACCGTGATCGTCGACGGCGAGGCGGTACGCTCCTGCCTGACCCTCGCAGTCCAGGTCGAGGGCCGCTCGATCACCACGGTCGAGGGGCTGGCCCACGGCGACGAACTGTCGCCGTTGCAGGCGGCGTTCCGCCGCCACAACGCCCTGCAGTGCGGCTTCTGCACGCCGGGCATGCTGACCACCGCACATGCGCTGCTCACCGAGGAGCCCGACGCCAGCGCCGATCGCATCCGCGAGGTGCTCTCCGGCAACCTGTGCCGCTGCACCGGCTACGTGTCGATCGTCGAGGCGGTGCTCGATGCACGCGCCGCCTACGGCGGCCCGGCCGGGGACACCGCGCACGGCCACGCCGCCGCGGCCACCGGTGGAGCCGGACGATGAACGCACCGGATACCGACATCCTCCCTGAATCGGCCGCCGGCGACACGCCCTACATCGGGCGTCCGGTGCAGCGCGTCGAAGACCTGCGCCTGCTGCGCGGCCTGGGCCGCTATGCCGACGACGTTGCGCTGCCCGGCATGCTGCATGCGGCGATGCTGCGCAGTTCGGTCGCCCATGCCCGCCTGCGCGGCATCGACGCCACCGCCGCGCGTGCGATGCCCGGCGTGCATGCAGTGATCACCGCCGCCGAGATCGCCGGTGCACCGGGAAGGTCGGTGCCGACCGTGCCGCTGCGGCTGCAGCCGCTGCCCTGCCTCGAGCCATATCGCCAGCCGGTGATCGTCCAGGACCGTATCCGCCACGTCGGCGAGGTACTGGCGATCGTGGTCGCGGACACGCTCGCGCTGGCCGAGGACGCCCTCGAGGCGATCGAGCTCGACCTCGAGACACTGCCGGCGGTCGCCGACTGGCGCAGTTCGTCCGAGGACCGGACGCTGCTGTTCGACGGCACCACGACCAACTGCGGGGTCACCTTCACGGCGAAGCGCGGCGATGCAGCGGCAGCGTTCGCAGCGGCCGCGCATGTACAGCGCGAGCGCTTCATGGTGCAGCGCCAGGCTCCGGTCACGATGGAAGCGCGCGGCGTGGTCGCCGACTGGGACGCGGCGAACGGCCGCCTGGTCGTCTACGGCGCGGCCAAGGTGCCCTTCTTCAACCGTCATGCCAGCGCGCAGATGCTCGGCATGCCCGACAGCGCGGTCGACTTCATCGAGGGCGACACCGGCGGCAGCTTCGGCGCGCGCGGCGAGTTCTATGTCGAGGACTTCCTGGTGCCGTTCGCGGCACGCCATGTCGGGCGTGCGGTGAAGTGGATCAGCGACCGGCGCGAAGACCTGATGACCATGGCCCAGTCGCGCGAGTGCGAGGCCGAGGTCGAGATGGCGTTCGCCGCCGACGGCACCATCCTCGGTGTGCGCGGCACCGCCTGGTGCGACCTGGGTGCCTACCCGCGCACCAACGGCATGATCCAGCCGCGCAACATCCCGCACTTCCTGTCCAACACGTACCGGATCGAGGCGGTGCAGATCGATTCGCACGTGCAGTTCACCAACAAGGGGCCCGCCGGCACCTACCGTGCGCCCGGGCGTGCCGAGACCGTGATGTTCTGCGAGCGGCTGATCGAGCTCGGTGCGAAGGCGATGGGGCTGGACCCGGTCGAGGTGCGTCGCCGAAACCTGGTCACCGCCGCCGACATGCCCTGGCACTTTGCCTCGGTGAGCCCGTCGGCACCGGAGTCCAGCGGACTGTCCGAAGCCGACAGCGGTGACTACCGGGCCAGCTTCGAGCGCTGCCTGGCCGAGTTCGACTGGCAGGGCAAGCTCGCGCTGCAGGGCAAGGTGATCGACGGCCGCCACCATGGCATCGGCATCGCCTGCTTCATCGAGGGTGGTGCGGCCGGCCCGCGCGAGAACGCGAAGATCGAGCTCGCGCGCGACGGATCGGTCACGCTGTACGTCGGATCCACCTCGGTCGGCCAGGGGCTGGAGACCTCGCTCGGACAGATCGCCGCCGACGCGCTGGGCATCCCGATGTCCGCGCTGACCCTGCTGCACGGCTCCACCACCTACCTCCACGAAGGCTTCGGCTCCTACCATTCGCGCTCCACCGTGATGGGCGGCTCGGCGATCATCGACGCGGCCGGCAAGTTCAAGCAGGCGCTGCGCGAGGCTGCCGCCACCTACCTCGAGTGCCTGCCGGAGCAGGTGGTGCTCGCCGGCACCGAAGCGCGCTCGCCGCGCGGGCGCAGCCTGTCCTTCGCCGAACTGGCGAAGCACGAGACGATCCAGGTCGACGGCACCTTCTCCAACCACCACCACACCTGGGCCTACGGCGCTGCCGCGGCGCACGTCGCAGTCGACGCGCGTACGGGCCACGTATCGCTGGTCGACTACCTGGTAGTGGAGGATGTCGGCCGGGCGATCAACCCGCTGCTGCTGCGCGGCCAGCTGATCGGCGGTACCGTACAGGGGCTGGGCGGTGCCTTCCTGGAAGAGATGGTCTACGACACTGAGGGCCAGATGCTTACCGGTACGCTGGCCGATTACCTGTTGCCGACCGCGCCGGACTTCCCGCGCCTGCGGGCGGTGATCACCGAGGACTACCCCTCGCCGATCAACCCGATCGGCGCCAAGGGCGCGGGCGAAGGCGGCACCATCGTCGCGCCGGCGGTCATCGTCAACGCGATCGCCAATGCACTGGGCGAGTACGGCCTGAACCCGACCTCGCTGCCGCTGTCGCCGTCGCGCCTGTGGCAGATGGTCGAAGACGCCCGCCGCGCCCGCGCGACCGCCTGAGACCCACGCCCTCGCCGTCCATCGCCACGTCCTGCCTGGAGAAGCGCCCGATGAGCCACGCCCGCCGCACCGCCCCTGCCGACCGTCGTCGCTTCACCCTGGCCGGGAGTGCTGGCCTGCTCTCGGCCGCCTCCGGCGGCACCCTGCTGCCGGCGGTGGCGCAGGCCCAGCCGGCGAAGTTCCCCGTCAAGCCGGTGCGCGTGATCGCAGGCTTCGCCCCGGGCGGGGCACTCGACCTGAACGCCCGGATCGCCGCGCAGGCGATCCAGGAGCAGCTCGGCCAGCCGGGCATCGTCGAGAACCGGGCCGGCGCCTCGGGCGTGATCGGCACCGAGCACGTGATGCGGGCGGCACCGGACGGCTACACGCTGCTGCTCGGCGCCGCGGGCACCCATGGCATCAACCCGGTGCTGCAGAAGCTGTCCTATGATCCGATCCGCGACTTCGCGCCGGTGTCGCTGGTGTCATCGGTGCCCCACGTGCTGGTGGTGCACCCGTCGCTGCCGGCGAAGACGCTGCAGCAGTTCGTCAAGTTCGCCCGCGCCAATCCCGGCCTGAACTACGCCTCGTCCGGTACCGGCACCATCCACCACCTGGCAGCGGAGATGCTGCGCTCGATGATCGGCGCGGAGTTCGTGCACGTTCCCTACAAGGGCGCCGGCCCGGCGATGGCCGACGTGATCAGCGGGCAGGTACCGTGGATGTCGATCGAGTACGCACCAGCGGCGCCGATGATCAAGGCTGGCAAGCTTCGCGCGCTCGCGCTGGCGACGCCCAGGCGGGTGCCGGGAATCGACGTGCCGACATCGGCCGAGGGCGGCGTGCCCGGCTGGGAAGTCACCAACTGGTATGCCGTGTTCGCGCCGGCGGGCACCAGCCCCGAGATCGTCGACACGCTGTCCAGGGCGATCGCCCGTGGCCTCGGATCGCCCGATGCGAAGGAGCGGCTGTCCTCGCTGGGTGCGATCCCGATCGGCGGCACGCCGGCCGAACTCGCGGCACTGGTGAAGTCGGAACTGGCGCGCTGGTCGGCCATCGTCAAGACGGCGAACGTCAAGGTCGACTGACCGGCTACGGATATCCGTCCCCCCGCCACCCACGGGCATTGCGGAAGCGTCGGATACAATCGGCCGCTCATGCGGGCAGCCGCCCGCGTCCGCGACCGGCGGACACCGCTCCACCGCCGCCTCGCGGCGACGGTGGGGCGGATGCCACGGTCGCCTGCTCCTCACGGGAACCGATATGCCCTCTGCCTCCGCCCGCCGCCAACTGCGTGAACGCCTGACCTCCGGACCGATGGTGGTCGCCCCCGGCATCTATGATGCCTACGGAGCGCGCCTGACCGAGATGGCCGGCTTCGAGGCGGTCTACATGACCGGCAACGGCGTCTCGGCCAGCCTGCTCGGCCGCGCCGATGTCGGCCTGATCGACCTCACGCTGTTCGCTCAGCACGCCCACCGGGCCGCCGCAGCGGTCGAGATCCCGCTGATCTGCGACGCCGACACCGGCTACGGCAACGCGGTGAACGTGCGCCGCACGGTCGAGGAGTTCGAGTACGGCGGCGTGGCGGCGATCCACCTGGAAGACCAGGTGATGCCCAAGAAGTGCGGCCATATCCCCGGCGCCCGGCCCGTGGTGTCGCTGCTCGAGCATGCGCGCAAGATCGAGGCGGCGGTGGCCGCCCGGCGCGATCCCGATTTCCTGATCATCGCCCGTACCGATGCCGCCGCCGCACAGGGCGTCGACGAGGCGATCGCACGCGCCAGGGCCTACCGTTCGGCCGGTGCGGACGTGGTGTTCGTCGAGATGAAGAACAGCCCGACGGTGCTCGAGGACATGAAGCGGGTGACCGGCTCGGTCGACGCGCCGGCACTGGTCAACGTCGAGGAAAGCGGACCGCTCGGCCAGCTCACCGCGACCGAGCTCGAGGCACTGGGCTTCCGGATCGCCATCTACCCCGGGCTGGCGCGCTACGCCGCCGGGTTCGGCATCCGCAACGCGCTCGACGCGCTGCGCCGCGAGGGCAACACGAAGGGTGCCCGCGACCAGATGCTCTCCTTCAAGGAATACAACGAGGCGCTGAAGCTCGACGAGATCGTCGAGTGGGAAGGCCGCTACCTGCCACCGGCCGGCTGACCGCGCGATGGCACCGCACTGCGGTGCCACCCTCCCCGCCGCACCGCCCTGCCGCCCACCGCCGCCACCCACGTCACCCGGAGACCCGCCATGCCGACCCTGATGCTTTCGAAGAACTTCATCGATGAACATGCCGCGCGGCTGGCGCAGATCGAGAAAGCCAACAACACCACCTTCGAACTGGTGCGGCTCGACACGAAGCTCGTCTACCTGCCCGACGACGTCGCCTCGCGTGTCGACGTCGCCTTCCTGTCGCGCGACATCCGCTTCGGCTCGATGTCGCACGCGGGGCACTATGAGCCGGTGCCCGAGGCCTGCCCGCACTTCTTCAAGCCGATCGACCAGTCGCAGGGCTTCAAGTGGCTGCAGATCGCCAGCGCCGGCATTGACCGGCCGATCTACGGTGAACTGATGGCGCGCGGCATCCGCGTGTCGACCGGGGCAGGCACCCATGCCGAGCCGATCGCCCAGACCACCATCGGCGCGATGCTCATGCTCTCGCGCGGCTTCATGAAGTGGCTGCCGGCGCAGCGTGCGCACAAGTGGCACGCGCTGCGCGACACCGAAGCACCGAAGGACCTGCGCGGCCAGACGATGGTGATCGTCGGCGTCGGGTCGATCGGTGGCTTCACCGCGCCGATCGCCAGGGCGCTCGGTCTGAAGGTGATCGGCGTGCGGCGCAGCCCCAGGCGCGCCGATGACGTGGTGGACGAGATCGTGCATCCGTCACAGCTCGACGAACTGCTGCCGAAGACCGACTGGCTGATGCTCTGCTGCCCGCTGAGCGAGGAGACGCGCGGGATGATCGACGCCAGGCGGCTGGCGCTGCTGCCGCGCGGCGCCCACCTGCTCAACGTCGCACGCGGCCCCGTGGTGGTCGAGCAGGACCTGATCGCGGCGCTGCAGTCCGGGCACCTCGGTGGCGCCTACCTCGACGTGTTCGAGACCGAGCCGCTGCAGGGCGACTCGCCGCTGTGGGACATGCCGAACGTGATCTGCACCCCGCACAACTCGTCGACGTCGGACGGCAACGAAGGGCGCGTGGCCGCGATCTTCCTGGACAACCTCGACCGCTGGTGCAAGGGGCAGCCGCTGGTCAACGAAGTCAAGGCCTGACCATGGACCAGACCCTGAACATCATCAGTGCCGGGGCGATGCAGGCGGTCGTCACCGGGCTGATGCCGGTCTTCGAGCGGCAGTCCGGCGCACGGGTGACCGCCACCTTCGGGGCGGTCGGCCAGCAGAAGGCCCGTGTGCTCGCCGGCGAGCCGGCCGACGTGATTCTGCTGACCCCCGAGATGCTCGACGACCTGGCGACCACCGGGTGGGTGGTCCCCGGATCGCAGCGCACTCTGGGCCGGGTCGGCATGGGCGTGGTCGTGCCGAAGGGACACCCGCCGGTGGACGTGTCCACGCCGGATGCACTGCGCCGGACGATGCTCGCGGCAAGCTTGATCGTCTACCCTGACCCGCAGATCGCCTCGGCCGGGCGCAACTTCGACAACGCACTGGTCAGCCTCGGCATCCGCGATGCACTGGCCGAGCGGATACGCCACTTCCCCAACGGCAACGTCTCGATGACCTGGCTGGGTGAGCAGCGCATACCGGGCTCGATCGGGGTGACCCAGGTCAGCGAGATCAAGCCGATCCCGACGATCGACCTGCTGGCCGAGATCCCGAGCGAACTGCAGGTCATCACGGCCTATGGCGTGGCCCGGGCAGCGAAGGCGTCCGAACCGGCGCTCGGCCAGGCATTCTTCGAACTGCTGCTTTCGGCGCAGGGACGCGCCGCCATCGTCGATGCGGGGTTCTCCCCGGTCGATTGACGGGCCGAAGTCCGTTGCAGACAAGGACCAGGCCCAGGAGGAGGAGAAATGGGAGCAACCTGTGACCACGGCCGCGGGCACTGCCTGCCGGTCCACCGGCCGGGGGTGCCTGCGCTGCTGCTCGCCGCGGCAGCGCTGCTCGTGCCGGCCGCCGGCTTCGCGCAGCCGGCGTTTCCGTCCAAGCCCATCCGGCTGATCTGCCCCTTCACGCCGGGGGGCCCTACCGACCAGACCGCGCGCCTGCTGGCGCAGAAAGTCACCGAGGCCTGGGGCCAGCAGGTCGTCGTGGAGAACCGCGGCGGCGCAAACGGCAACATCGGGATGGAGCTGGCGGTCAAGTCGCCACCGGACGGCTACACCTGGGTGATCTCCACCGTCGGCACGATTGCGGTCAACCCGTCGCTGTACAAGCTGCCGTTCGACATGCTCAAGGATTTCGCGCCGGTGATCCACCTGACGAGTTCGCCCGCCGTGCTGGTGGTCAACCCGTCGCTGCCGGTGAAGTCCGTGAAGGAACTCATCGCGCTGGCGCGCAAGCGTCCCGGCGAGCTCACCTTCGGATCCTCGGGCTCGGGCGGGCTCGGCCACATTTCCGGCGAGATGTTCAAGCAGATGGCCGGCATCGACACCGTGCATGTCCCGTACAAGAGTTCCGCACCGGCGCTGAGCGACATGATCGGCGGGCAGATCTCGTTCCTGTTCGAGAACACGATCAGCGCCACGCCGCACATCCGCAGCGGCCGGCTGCGCGCGCTGGCGGTGTCCACGGCGACCCGCTCGCCGGTGCTGCCCGGGGTGCCGACGGTCGCCGAATCAGGCCTGCCCGGCTACGCCAACAATTCCTGGAACGGCATCCTGGTGCCTGCCGGAACGCCGCGCGAACTGATCGGCCGGATCAACGCCGAACTGGTGCGCATCCTGAAGGAACCGGACGTGCGCGAGCGGCTGACCGGCGTCGGCGCCGAGATCGCCGGCAGCACGCCGGAGGAGTTCGGCGCGATGATCCGCTCGGAGATCGAAAAGCTGGCGAAGGTGGTGCGGGCAGCGAAGGTACGCATCGACTGAGCCTGTCCTCCGTTCCGGAAGGGGTCCGGAACGGGCCTGGCGCGTTTGAGCCCCGGCCGCGCCAGGAGTAGAGTGAGGGTGTTCCATCCATTCCACGAGCGGCGCATGCGAGCCGCCATACTGAAGGAGAGTCAGGTGACCGCTTCGCGTGCCGTGCCCGTGCATCACATCAACATCGGCTGCCGCCGTTCCGACCTGCCGAAGATCGAAGCGTTCTACGAGGGGTTGTTCGGCTTCAAGGTCGGCTATCGCCCGCCCTTCCCCTCCGAGGGCATCTGGATGTACGACGGCGACCATCCGCTGCTGCACGTCGTGGTGCGCTTCCCGGAAGACTGGGCCGGCATCGACGAAGCTCATTCCGGCTACGACCATACCGCCTACCACTGCGTCGGCATCGACCAGTACCGCTCGCGGCTGAAGACGCTCGCGCTCGAGTACGAGGAGCAGCTGGTCTCGACGAACGCCTACCAGGTGTTCACGAAGGACCCGGTCGGCAACAAGGTCGAGCTGATCTTCCCGGACGAGACGGTCGCCAACGGCGTGTCCGAGGGCACGCTGTCCTCGTCGCAGTTCGGCACGCGCACGAAGATGCCCGAGACGGTCTGACCGGCAACCCGCCCCGGGCAGTTCCCGCAGCCGCGGTTCGGTAGAATCGCGGCTTTTTCACGCCCGCCGCACGGCAGTCGCCCGCGGCCCGCGCCACCGCCTGCCAGGAGCTCCCCATGGAAGAAGTCACCCGAATCCTCGCCCGCTATGTCGTCGGATCCCGCTTCGAGCAGATCCCGGCAGCGACCCGGCACCACGCGACGCGTACCTTCGTCAACTGGCTGGGCTGCGCGATCGGCGGCTCGCACCATGAAGGCATGGACATCGCGCTGGCCGCACTGGCCCCGATGGCCGGGCCGGCGCAGGCCTCGGTGCTCGGCCGCAGCGAACGGCTGGACGTCCTGCATGCCGCGCTGCTCAACGGCATCAGCTCGCACATGTTCGACTTCGACGACACCCACCTGAAGACGGTGATCCACCCCGCCGGCCCGGTGTGCTCGGCGATCCTCGCGCTGGCCGAGCACCGCCCGGTCAGCGGCGAAGACTTCCTGCATGCGCTGGTTCTGGGCGTCGAGGTCGAGTGCCGGATCGGTAACTCGGTGTACCCGAACCACTACGACACGGGCTGGCACATCACCGGCACGGCCGGCGTGATGGGCGCGGCCGCCGCCTGCGGCAAGCTGCTCGGACTCGACGAGCAGCAGATGGTCTGGGCGCTGGGCATCGCGGCGACCCAGTCCTCGGGGCTGCGCGAGATGTTCGGCACCATGTGCAAGCCGTTCCATCCGGGCAACGCGGCGAAGAACGGACTGATGTCCGCGCTGCTCGCCGAGAAGAACTTCACCAGCTCCAACCGCGGCATCGAGGCGCCCCGCGGCTTCGCCCACGTGCTGTCGACGAAGTTCGATCCGTCCGAGATCATCGACGGGCTGGGCGAGACCTTCGAGATCGACCTGAACACATACAAGCCGTTCGCCTGCGGCATCGTGATCCATCCGATCATCGACGCTTGCGTGCAACTGCGGAACGAGCACTCGCTGTCCGGCGACGAGATCGAGTCGGTCCTGGCGCGGGTCCATCCGCTGGTGCTTGAACTCACCGGGAAGAAGACCCCGCAGACCGGCCTGGAGGGCAAGTTCAGCGTCTACCACTCGGCTGCGGTGGGGTTCATCCACGGCGCTGCGGGCGAGCGGGAATACAGCGATGCAGTCGTGCGCGACCCGAAGGTCGTCGCGCTGCGCGACAAGGTCACCGCCGAGATCGACCCCACGATGCACGAGGACCAGACCCGGGTCGAGGTCACGCTCAAGGACGGGCGCAAGCTGTCCAGGTACGTCGAGGCAGCGATCGGCAGCCTGAAGCGACCGCAGACCGACGCCGACCTCGAAGGCAAGTTCCGCGGGCTCGCCGAGGACATCCTGTCGAAGGACCAGGTGGACCGTGTACTGGGCCTGGCCTGGAAGGTGGGCGCACTCGCCAACGCCGCGGACGTGGCGGCAGCGGCGCGGAAGTAGGCTTTGCCGGGGCGCCGGTCGCCGGCGCCCGCGGCTATCGCCGCGGCTTGACGAAAGGCAGCACCTCGGCAAGGGTGTCGCTGGGGCGGAACGCGGAACGCCGGTCGTGGCGGAACACGATGCGGCGGCCGGGTGCGGCAGCCTGGGGGCAGCCGAGCGAGATCACGCCAGCCCCGGAGACGATCATCTCGGCGCGCAGCAGGTGGCACTCGTCGCCGCCTTCGATGGTCACCCAGGTGCCGTTGATGCTCTGGTCGATCAGGTAGAAGTGCGTCCGGCGGAGCTCTACGGTCAGGTGGTTGCGCGATACCCGGGGCGCGTCGACTACCAGGTCGCTCGTCACCGAACGGCCGATCCGGACCCGGGGCTGCTCGGCCCGGACCCCGATCACGGTGTCGTCCAGTTCCAGGAGCAGTGCCCCCCTGTCGGGCGACAGCGTGCGCTCGAAGTCGAACCCGACCTCGGTCAGTTCACCGTCGTTGCGCGACCAGACCACCTGGTAGACCGCCGTCTCGCGGCCGGAACCCTTGAGCTGGGCGCGGAACATCGGCCGCGCGCAGCCGCGCAGCGCCGCGGACAACTGCGCGGCCGCGGCATCGCTCGCCACGATCTGGTCCGCGCCGGCGACCGCGGTCAGGTAGCCGGCCACGTTCACGGTGTCGCCGTGCACGTCGTTCGCCGAGACCAGCGTCGGCCCGTAGTGCAGCCCGATGTGCAGCTGGATCGAATGACCACCGAACCGCTGCTGCCCGATGGCCACCTGCATCTCGCTGGCGGCCAGCACCGCCTGGTCCGCGGTCGGAAACACGCAGAGCATCTCGTCGCCGATCGTCTTGACCAGGCGCCCCGCGAACTTGGACAGCAGCGGCAGGAGGCGCTCGAAGCACTCGTCGATCGCCGCCTTCGCCAGGTTGTCGCCAAGGTTGGCGTAGAGCGCCGTGCTGTCAGTGACGTCGGCGAACAGCACGGCGAGCATCCGGCGCTCGGTGCGCGCCACCCACGGCGGGGGCGGAGGCACGACCGGCTCCCGCCCCGGCCACGCCGGCTGCAGGGTCGCCTCGTCTTTCGGGTCGTGCAGGAAAAGCGGTGTCTCGCTCAAGGGCCGGGCTCTGGATCGGTTCCCCGGCTGCAGTCCCGCGCGTGCGCCACGCGTCAGCTGCGGGCCGGTACCTCGGTAACGGCCCGAGCTGGCGAAACTGAAGTCTCGGCTGACGGATCCGCACCGGGGCAACGCGTCCAGCCCGCGCGCGGCCAGACGTCCCCTGTCAGGCCGGCCGGCGCGGCACCAGCACGTTGGCCACCAGTTCCTGCATCACCTCCCGGTCCTGGTTGTAGGTGAGCGTGCGCAGCTTGACGATGCCACGGTCGGGCCGCGAGGACGAGGGACGCGCTTCCAGGATCTCGGTCACCGCGGTCAGCGTATCGCCCGGACGCGTCGGCGTCGGCCAGCGCAGCAGTTCGATGCCCAGGCCGACACGTCCGCGTTCGTCGGCGCGCATGTCACCGCCGATCACCAGCTTCATGGTCAGCGCCGCCGTGTACCAGCCGCTGCCGATCAGGCCGCCGAAGATCGACGCGCGGCCCGCCTCCGGATCGACGTGCATCGGCTGCGGGTCGTACTCGCACGCGAAGCGGATCATCTCCGCCTCTTCCATGGTCACCGTGCCGGTGTTGAAGTGGCGGCCGACCGTCATGTCCTCGAAGTAGATGTAGCCGCCGGAGGATTGCTGTCCGTCTTCGCTCAACTCGTGCTCCCGTGTTCATCCGACGCGCCGGTCCGCGGCCAGCCGGTACAGGCCCGGCCACCCGGCACGTTCATTCCATGTGCCAGCCGTGGCTGACGATCACCGACTGTCCGGACAGCGCGCTGGTCGGGAATGCGGCCAGGAACAGCGCAGTCTGCGCGACGTCCTCCACCGTGGTGAACACTCCATCCACGGTGTCCTTCAGCAGCACGGTGCGAACGACCTCATCCTCGCTGATGCCGTGGCGGCGTGCCAGTTCCGGGATCTGCGCCAGCACCAGCGGCGTCTTCACGAAGCCGGGACAGATCACGTTGGTGCGCACGCCGTGGGGCCCGCCCTCCTTCGCGACCGTCTTTGCCAGGCCGACCAGCGCATGCTTCGCGGACACGTAGGGCGCCTTCAGCGCCGAGGCCTCCTTCGAATGCACCGAACCGGTATAGAGCAGGCAGCCGCCGCGCCCGGCCGGGTACATCCGGCGCAGGGCCGCGCGGGTGCACAGGAACGCGCCGTCGAGGTGGATGCCGACCACGCGACGCCACTCGTCGAACGCGAACTCGTGTACCGGCTTGACCACCTGGATGCCGGCGTTGGACACCGCGATGTCGATGCCGCCGAAGGCGGCGATGCAGGTATCGAAGCCCGCCTCCACCTGCCGCTCGTCGGTGACGTCCATCGCCACACCGATCGCACGGCCGCCACCGGCGGCGATCCCGGCGGCCACTGCCGTGGCGCCCGCCGCGTCCACGTCCGCCACCACGACGCTGGCACCGGCCGCGGCGAAGGTCTCGACCATCGCCCTGCCGATCCCGCTCGCGGCGCCGGTGACCAGCGCGACGCGCCCATCCAGCCGCGCCGGGGCGGTCATGGCCGTGCCCCGCGCCGCAGCACGCGACCCGGCCGCGCACCGGTGGCCTGGCCATCGCGCCAGACCGGGGTGCCGTTCACCAGCACCGCACGGATGCCGGCAGCCGGCTGCACCGGCGCCTCGAACGTCGCGGTATCGGCCACCGTCGCCGGATCGAACAGCACCAGGTCGGCGAAGGCACCCGCCTCGACGACGCCACGACCGTGCAGGCCGAAGCGGTGCGCCGGCAGGCCGGTCATCTTGTGCACCGCGACCTCCAGCGGGAACAGGCCGAGATCCCGGCTGTAGTGGCCGAGCACGCGCGGAAAGGTACCCCACAGGCGTGGATGCGGACTGGCGTCGTGTGGCAGGCCGTCGGACCCGACCATGGTCTCGGGAAAGGCCAGGATGCGCTGCACGTCCGCCTCATCCATCATGAAATAGATCGCCCCGGCCGGCTGCAGTCGCTGCACCGCCACCTCGGCCGACACGCCCCAGTCGGCGGCGATCCGGGCGAGGTCGCGGCCGGCGCACTCCGGATGCGGCGTCGACCAGGCAACCTGCACGCGCGAGGACATCGCGAGCCGGGATGCGCTCAGCACGGTGGAGGATGCATCGTACGGATAGCAGTCGAGCGCCACCGGCTGCCGCTGCATCGCGTCGGCGATGCGCGCGAGCGTCTCGACCGAGCGGCCATGGTTGGCCAGGCCGGCTACCTTGTGATGCGAGATCACCACGCCGATGCCGCAGGCGCGGCCGATCTCGAGCGTCTCGTCGATCGCCGGCAGGATCGCCTCTGCCTCGTTGCGCATGTGCGTCACGTACAGGCCGCCGCCGGCGGTGAGACGGCGCGACAGCTCGATCAGCTCGGCGGTGGGTGCCGCAGCCGCCGGCGGATAGAAGGTGCCCGTGGACAGGCCGATCGCCCCCGCCTCCATCGCCTCGTCGATCGCCGCGCACATGCGGCGGCATTCGGCAGGCGAGGCGGCACGGCCCGGATCGTCCATCGCCGCGATGCGCAGCGTCGAGTGCCCGGCCAGGAAGGCGGCGTTGGTCGCCGCCGGGTGCTGTTCGAAGGCCTCGAAGTAGGCGCGGAAGGTCGGGAACCGGAACCAGTCGCCGGCCGGATCAAGCAGGTCGAGCGGCTGCGGCGGGCGGCCCCGGCCGGACAACCCGGCAAGCGAGATGCCGCAGTTGCCGGCCACCACGGTGGTCACGCCCTGGCTGACCTTGGGCTCCATGCCGCCACCGTCGACGAGCATCCGGTCGTCGTGGGTATGCACGTCGATGAACCCGGGGGCAAGCGCAAGCCCGCTGGCATCGATCGTGGCCGAGCCACGCAGGCTGCCCGGCCTGCCGAGCGCCTGTATCCGGTCGCCGTCGATCGCGACGTCGGCCGCGAAGCGCGGGGCAGCGCTGCCGTCGAACACCGTCGCGTTGGCGATCACCAGCGCCGGCAGGCGACCGGCCCCGGCGCCAAGGTCAGCCTGCATCGGGCAGCACCTTGCCGGGATTGAGGATGCCGAGCGGATCGAACGCCTGCTTGATCGACTGCATCGCCAGCACCGCACCCTCGCCGTGCTCGAGAGCGAGGTAGCCGCGCTTGCCGATGCCGATGCCATGCTCGCCGGTGCAGGTTCCACCGGCGTCGATCGCGCGCTCGACCAGCGCCGAATGCAGGCGGCCGATGAGCGCGCGTTCGCGCTCATCGCGCGCAAGGTAGGCCACGTGGAAGTTGCCGTCGCCGACATGGCCGACGATCGGTGCCAGCAGTCCGGCGGCGCGGCTGTCGCGCTGCGCGGCGAGCACGCACTCGGCCAGGCGGGAGATCGGCACGCAGACATCAGCCACCATGCTGTGCGCACCGGGCGCCAGCGCGAGCGCCGCGTAGTAGGCGGCATGGCGTGCCTTCCAGAGACGGTTGCGCTCCTCGGTCTTCTCCGCCCAGCGGAATTCGCCACCGCCATGGCTGGCCGCCAGTTCGGCGACGGTGGCGGTCTGCTCGGCCACGCCGGCCTCGCTGCCGTGGAACTCGTAGAACAGCGTCGGTGCCTCGGCGAAGCCCTCGAGCTTCGAATAGGCGATCGATGCGCGCATCTGCAGGTCGTCGAGCAGTTCGATGCGCGCCACCGGCACGCCCAGCTGGATGGTCTCGATCACGCTGCGCACCGCGCCTTCGAGCGTGTCGAAGGTGCACACCGCCGAGGCGATCCGCTCCGGCTGCCCGTGCAGCCGCAGCTGCACCTCGGTGATCACCCCCAGCGTGCCTTCGGAGCCGACGAACAGGCGCGTCAGGTCATACCCCGCCGCGGACTTGCGCGCCCGGCCGCCGGTGCGGATCACCGCTCCGGCGGCGGTCACCACGGTCAGGCCGAGCACGTTCTCGCGCATCGTGCCGTAGCGCACGGCGTTGGTGCCGGACGCACGGGTCGAGGCCATGCCGCCGAGCGATGCATCGGCACCCGGGTCGATCGGGAAGAACAGCCCGTGCGGGCGGATGGCCTCGTTGAGCTGCAGTCGGGTCACCCCGGCCTGCACCCGCGCATCGAGGTCGTCGACGTTGACCTCGAGCACGCGGTCCATGCGGGAAAGGTCGAGCGACAGTCCGCCGCGAACCGGGATCGACGCGCCCTCGATGCCGGTGCCGGTGCCGAACGGCACTACCGGCATCCTGCACGCCGAGGCCAGCCGCATCACCGCAGCGACGTCGTCGGTCGACTCGGCGAACAGCACCGCATCGGGCAGCACGTGCGCATGCCCGGACTCGTCGCGCGAATGCTGCTCGCGGATCGACAGGGTGGTCTGCAGTCGGTCGCCGGCCAGTGCGCGCAGGCGGTCAAGGATGGCGGCTTCGATCATTGCGGCCTCGGCGGCGGATGGTGAGATAATTCTAGGCCGTTTCCCCGCCGCAGAGCAGCCCTTGCAACCGTCGCCCGCCGCGTCAGCCGCGCCCCACCGCTTCTGCGTGGCGCCGATGATGGACCTCACCGATCGCCATGCGCGCTACTTCCTGCGCCTGTTGTCGCGGCATGCCCGGCTCTACACCGAGATGGTCACCACTGGCGCGCTGCTGCACGGCGACCGTGAACGTTTCCTGCGCTTCGATCCGGCCGAGCATCCGGTCGCGATCCAGCTCGGTGGCAGCGACCCCGCAGCGCTGGCCCGATGCGCCGCATTCGCCGAGGCGGAAGGCTACGACGAGGTGAACCTGAACGTCGGCTGCCCGAGCGATCGGGTGCAGTCGGGCCGCTTCGGCGCCTGCCTGATGGCCGAACCGGACCTCGTCGCCGAGGGCGTGGCGGCGATGATCGACGCGGTGCGCATTCCGGTCACCGTGAAGACGCGCATCGGCATCGACCGCGACGATTCCACTGAACGGCTGTACCGGCTGGTCGACGCGGTGGCCGCCGCCGGCTGCCGCACGCTGATCGTGCATGCGCGCAATGCATGGCTCGACGGGCTGAGCCCGAAGGACAACCGCGAGATCCCGCCCCTGCGCTATGCAGTGGTCGGCCAGCTCAAGCGCGACCGGCCCGGGCTGTCGATCGTGATCAACGGCGGCCTGCAGACGATCGCTGACTGTCGTTCGGCCATCGATGGACTGGCCCTGGACGGCGTGATGCTGGGCCGAGCAGCGTACTACTCGCCCTGGCTGCTGTCGGAGGTCGACCGCGCACTGTTCGGCGATGCGCGGCCGGGTCCAGACCGATCCGAAGTGGTCGAGGCGATGATCCGCTATGCCTGCGCGCGCATGGCCGAGGGCACGCCGCTGGCGTCGATCACCCGGCACATGCTGGCGCTGTACCAGGCGGTGCCGGGCGCACGCGCCTGGCGCCGCGTGCTGAGCGAACGCGCGCCGCGGGCCGGCACCGCCCAGGCGCAGGCAATCGAGATCGTGCACGCGGCACTGGCCTGCGTCGAGCCGGACCGGGCGGCGGCCTGATGCCCGATCCGGCGCAGTCGGGCGCAGGCGACGCGACCGCCTCGCCTGCCGGGGCCGCCGGAGCCGCCGCCACGGCAAAGGCTGCCGCAGCCCAGACGCGCGGCATCATCGCGATGATGATCAGCGCGCTGCTGCTGATGATCGGCGACTCGATCTCGAAGTTCCTGCTCGAGACCTACCCGATCGGCCAGGTGATCGCGATCCGCCAGTTCGCGGCGCTCGCCGTGATCCTCGCCTGGGCGCTGTCGGTGGGTGGGGCACCCGTGCTGCGCATCGTGTCCTGGCGCGGCCAGCTGATGCGCGGCGGCCTGTTCCTCGCCGGCACGGTGGTGATCCTCAGCGCCCTCGACCGGTTGCCGCTGGCGACGGTGACCGCGATCATCTTCGCCAGCCCGATGTTCGTCGCTGCGCTGTCCGCGCCGGTGCTCGGCGAGAAGGTCTCGCGCCGTGTCTGGATCGCGATCTTTGCCGGTTTCGTCGGCGTGCTGGTGATGATCCGCCCCGGCGCAGCCAGCTTCGAATGGGCGCTGCTACTGCCGGTCATCGGAGCGGCGGTCAATGGGTTGCGCGACATCACCTCGCGCCGGCTCTCGCGCACCGACCATTCGCTGTCGATCCTTTTCTGGTCGACGCTGATCGTCGGCCTGGGCGGACTCGCGATGTCGCCGTTCGGCTGGCTGCCGGTCAGCGCTGGCATGCTCGCCTGGTTCCTGCTGGCCGGCGTGATCAGCGCCTGCGCGCAGTTCGCGATGATCGAGGGCCTTCGCCTGGGCCGTGCCGCGGTGGTTACGCCGTTCAAGTACACCGGACTGGTCTGGGCGGTGCTGCTCGGCGTGCTGCTGTGGGACGAATGGCCCGACCGCTGGCTGCTGCTCGGCGCACTGATCGTGATCGGTGCCGGCATCTACATGTGCCGGGTGCCGGCCGGCTCGCGCTAGCCTGCACCCGGCCCGGGCGCCGATGGTCCCGGGGGCCTCAGGCCCGGAGGTCGGCCCCGACGGCGTCGCCGAGGCTCGTGAATCCGTCGCGTCGCAGCAGGTCGGCCAGTTCACGCTTGATCTGGTTGACCAGCGGCAGCCCGTAGAACACCAGCGCAGAATACAGTTGCACCAGCGAGGCACCGCAACGGATCTTCGCGTAGGCGTCCGCCCCACTCGCCACGCCGCCGCAACCGATGATCGGCAGCCGTCCACCGGTGGCACGGGCGAACGCCGCAAGGCATGCGTTCGCCCGTGGCAGCAGCGGCGCACCGGACAGTCCACCGTCCTGGGTCGCATCCCGGCTGGTCAGGCCGGGCGGCCGCTCGATCGTCGTGTTGCCGATCACCAGCCCGTCGACACCGGTGGACAGGGCGACCTCGGCGATGTCCTGCACTTGCTGCTCGTCCAGGTCCGGGCCGACCTTGGCCAGCAGCGGCGGCGGACGATGGCCGGCGGGAGTGGCCTCGCCGCGCGCCTCGAGCACCCGCCGCAGCAGGTCCTCGATCGGCGCTCGGGCCTGCATGCCACGCAGGCCCGGCGTGTTGGGCGAGGAGATGTTGCAGACCAGGTAGTCCGCCAGGCCCGCGACCGCGCGCACGCCGGTCACGTAGTCGGCCGCGCCGTCCACCGTCTCCTTGTTCTTGCCGACGTTCGCGCCGACGATGCCGCGCGCGCGCCCGGTCCGCGCGCGTGCACGCAGCCGCTCCACGTAGGCGTCGAGCCCCTGGCTGTTGAAGCCGAAGCGGTTGATCACCGCCCGGTCTTCAGTCAGCCGGTACAGCCGCGGCTTCGGATTGCCGGGCTGCGGCTGCGGCGTCACCGAACCCGCCTCGACGAAGCCGAAGCCCGCCCGCAGCATCGGGTCGATCACCTCGGCATCCTTGTCAAAGCCGGCCGCCAGCCCGATCGGGCTGGCAAAGTCGAGGTCCCAGACGCGGGTCGACAGGATCGGGTCATCGAAGGGCTGCGGCATCGGTGCCAGTCCCAGCCTGAGTGCGGACAGCGCAGCAAGGTGGGCCGCTTCCGGTTCGAGCCGGTGCAGCAGTCGTTGCGACCAGGGGATGTCTTTCATGGCTGCGGATTCTAGCGCGCCCGCCGCCCGATGCTGCCCGGGACTGCTACGGCGCCCCGGCGCAACAGCCGGCGTGGCGCATCTGCTAACCTCGCGGCCTTCACGTATTCCAATACTCGCAGCGCCGCGCCCGATGCGCGGTGCGCAGACCGGACGGGCTCCCGCATGAAGCGAATGATCATCGGCATCACCGGCGCGTCCGGCATCATCTACGGCGTGCGCGCCCTCGAGATCCTGCGCGACCTGCCCGACGTCGAGACGCACCTGGTGATGTCGCCCTCGGCCGCGCGAACGCTGGTGGAGGAGACCGACTACGACCTCGACCACGTGAAGTCGCTCGCCAGCGCGCAGCACAACTACCGCGACATCGGCGCCTCGATCTCCAGCGGCTCGTTCCGCACCGAGGGCATGCTGGTGGCGCCCTGCTCGATCAAGACCCTCTCCGGCATTGCCAACTCGTTCGACGACGAGCTGATCGTGCGCGCCGCAGACGTCTGCCTGAAGGAACGCCGGCGCGTGGTGCTGCTGCTGCGCGAGACGCCCCTGCACGCCGGGCACATCGCGCTGATGGAACAGGCCACGCGCAACGGCGCAATCATCATGCCGCCGGTGCCTGCCTTCTACCATCGTCCCAAGACGCTGGACGACATGGTCACCCAGACCGTCGGCCGCGC
>CANHBC010000047.1 GCA_947458835.1 Betaproteobacteria bacterium
CCGAACACCCCCTGGATCGAGGTCGAGGACCCGCGCCCGCTGCTCAGCGCGCCGCTCGACCTGGCCGCGGGCGCCAACGACGGCGTGCTCTACGTACCTTCCCTGGGGCAGCTTTCACGGGCCGAGCAGAAGGGGTTGGCGCTGGTGATGGGCCGCTGCGACCGCCACCGGGCACGGGTGGTGGTGGGCACCGAGCGCGACATGGCCGACCAGGTCGCTGCCGGCCTGGTCGAGCCGCGGCTGCTGGAGGCGGCGGCGGTCACCCTGCAGGTGCCGCCGCTGCGCGAGCACCGCGAGGACGTCCCGGAACTCGCCACCCTGCTGCTCACCCGGATCGTCGAGGCCCGGGAGAGCCCGCCGCGCACCTTGGATACCGCCGCCCTCAATGCGTTGCGCAACTACGACTGGCCGGGCAACCTGCTGCAGCTCGAGCAGGTGGTGCGCTCGCTGGCCGTGACCTCCCTCGGCGCCGAGATCACCGCGCACGATGTCGCGCGGCTGGTGGTACAGCAGGATGGCGTTGCGGGTCCCGTCGTGGCGGCGGCCCCGAACCCGGCCTCCGGCCTCAACTTCGATGCCCCGCTGCGCGAGGCGCGCGACGCGTTCGAGAAGTCGTACCTCGAGCACCACATCGCCCTCGAAGGCGGCAACATGAGCCGGGTCGCGGACAAGGTCGGGCTGGAACGCACCCACCTGTACCGGAAGATCAAGCAGCTGGGCATCCGCACCCGGCGCGCCGAGGACTGAGTACGGCCGGGCCGCTTGACGGCCTCGAGACGGCGCTGGCCGGCGGAGCGGCGCGGGCGTGCCCGATGCGGGATAATCGTGGTCTTTCCAGCCTGTCCCCGAACCGGAAGCGCCCCGCGGCGCCCTCGCACATGCCCACACGTACCGAACTCGCCAACGCGATCCGCGTCCTCTCGATGGACGCGGTGCAGAAAGCCAACTCCGGGCATCCCGGCATGCCGATGGGCATGGCCGACATCGCCGAGGCGCTGTGGCGCCACCACCTGAAGCACGACCCGTCCGACCCGAAATGGGCCGACCGAGACCGCTTCGTGCTGTCCAACGGCCACGGTTCGATGCTGCTCTATTCGCTGCTGCACCTGACCGGCTACGACCTGCCGATGTCCGAGCTGGTGGCCTTCCGCCAGCTGCACTCGAAGACGCCCGGTCATCCTGAATACGGGATCACCGCGGGCGTCGAGACCACCACCGGCCCGCTCGGCCAGGGTCTCGCCAACGCGGTCGGCATGGCGCTTGCCGAAGCGCTGCTCGCCTCCGAGTTCAACCGCCCTGGCCATGCGATCGTCGACCACCATACCTGGGTCTTCCTGGGCGACGGCTGTCTGATGGAAGGCATCTCCCATGAGGCCTGCTCGCTCGCCGGCACCCTGAAGCTGGGCAAGCTGATCGCGTTCTACGACGACAACGGCATCTCGATCGACGGCCAGGTCACCGGATGGTTCACCGACGACACGCCGAAGCGGTTCGAGGCCTATGGCTGGCAGGTGATCCCGGGCGTCGACGGTCACGACGGCGCGGCCATCGACCGCGCGATCGCGGCGGCGAAGGCCGACCCCACCCGGCCGACGTTGATCTGCTGCCGCACGGTGATCGGCAAGGGGTCGCCCAACAAGCAGGGCACGGCCGATACCCACGGCTCCGCACTGGGCGACAAGGAAGTCGCCGCCACGCGCGAGGCCCTCGGCTGGTCCTCCGGCCCGTTCGAAATCCCGGAGGGCATCCGCTCGGCCTGGGACGCTCGCGGCACCGGCGCCACCGTACGCGGCGCCTGGCGCACGGCGTTCGATGCCTATGCTGCGGCCCATCCCGAACTCGCGGCCGAGTACACGCGGCGGATGGCGGGCAACCTGCCGGCTGACTTCACCGCCGCTGCCGACGCAGCCATCTCGACGGCCCAGGGCAAGGCCGACGCGTTCGCCACGCGCAAGGCTTCGCAGAACACGCTGAACGCGATCGCGCCGTCCCTGCCTGAACTGATCGGCGGGTCGGCCGACCTGATGGGCAGCGTGTTCACCGACTGGTCGGGCAGCCGGGTGGTGTTGCCGGACGCGAACGGGATGCTGCGTGGCAACATCGTCAACTTCGGCGTCCGCGAGTTCGCGATGGCGGCGATCACCAACGGGCTCTCGCTGCATGGCGGGTTCATCCCGGAGACGGGAACGTTCCTGACCTTTTCCGACTACTCGCGCAACGCGATCCGCATGGCTGCGCTGATGGCCTTGCGTAACGTGTTCGTGTTCACCCACGACTCGATCGGACTCGGCGAGGACGGCCCGACGCACCAGTCGGTGGAGCAGGTGTCGTCGCTGCGGCTGATCCCGAATCTGGACGTCTGGCGTCCCTGCGACGGCGCCGAGACCGCAGTTGCGTGGAAGTCTGCGCTCACACGCGCCCAGGGTCCGACGCTGTTCGCATTGTCACGGCAGGGTCTGCCGCCGCAGGCGCGCAGCGCCGAGCAGCTGGCGCAGGTCGAGCGTGGCGGTTATGTGCTGGCCGAGGCGGAGGGTGGCCGACCGGCCGTGGTGCTGATCGCTACCGGTTCCGAGGTGGGGCTGGCGGTCGCCGCGCGCACCCTGCTGGCGGCCGAAGGCATCGCTGCCCGCGTGGTCTCGATGCCCTGCACATCGGTGTTCGACCGGCAGGACGCGGCCTGGCGTGCCGCCGTGCTGCCGCGCAACATCCCGCGCGTGGCGATCGAGGCGGGCGTCGGCGATTTCTGGCACAAGTACGTCGGCGCTGCCGACGATGGGCGCGGCGCGGTGCTCGGGCTGGACCGCTTCGGGGAGTCGGCGCCCGCCGGCGTGCTGTTCAAGCACTTCGGCTTCACTGCCGAGGCCGTCGCGGCCCTGGCGCGTTCGGTCGTTTCTGCCAGCTGACCGGGCGCCGCACGCAGGTTCTGCGCGGGCGCGGCGATTGCGAGGACTGCGCGCGGCGAGCGTGCAGGCGGTCACGGGACCGCCGGGAGGCTTGCGGTAGACTTGCGGCCTCGAAGGGGCGCCGGATGCGCCCCCATCCTTGCGCCGGCGCGCGCCGCATCGGGCCGCAGCCCCGCTGACATCCCAGTCTGCCAGACTGCCAAGAAGACACTCCGGAGGGTTCCATGGCAATCCGTGTTGCAATCAACGGCTACGGCCGCATCGGCCGAAACATCCTGCGTGCGGTGTATGAATCGAACCGCACCAGCGAGATCCAGATCGTTGCGATCAATGACCTAGGCGACGCGCAGACCAATGCACACCTGACCCGCTTCGACACCGCCCATGGCAAGTTCCCGGGCAAGGTCGAGGTCGACGGCGATTGCATCGTGGTCAATGGCGACCGCATCAAGGTGTTCGCGATCCGCAACCCGGCCGAGATCCCCTGGGGTTCGCTGAACGTCGACGTGGTGCTCGAGTGCACCGGCTTCTTCACGACCAAGGAAAAGGCCTCCGCGCACATCAAGGGTGGCGCGAAGAAGGTGATCATTTCCGCCCCTGGTGGCAAGGATGTCGACGCCACCGTGGTGTATGGCGTGAACCATTCGGTGCTCAAGGCAAGCGACACCGTGATCTCGAACGCTTCGTGCACGACCAACTGCCTGGCGCCGGTTGCCAAGGTACTGCACGACAGGATCGGCATCGTGAACGGCCTCATGACCACGATCCATGCCTACACGAACGACCAGGTGCTGACCGACGTCTATCATGAAGACCTGCGCCGGGCGCGTTCGGCCACCCAGTCGATGATCCCGACCAAGACCGGCGCGGCTGCTGCCGTCGGGCTGGTGCTGCCGGAGCTCAACGGAAGGCTCGATGGCTTCGCGATGCGAGTGCCGACGATCAACGTGTCGATCGTCGACCTGTCGTTCGTCTCGGCCCGCCCGACCACGGTCGACGAGATCAACAGCATCATGAAGGAAGCCGCGGCGATGCCGGGATGGAAAGGCGTGCTCGGCTACAGCGATGGTCCGCTGGTGTCGGTCGACTTCAACCACGACGCGCATTCGAGCACCTTCGACGCAACGCTCACCAAGGTGTCGGGCAGCCTGGTCAAGGTATGCAGCTGGTACGACAACGAGTGGGGCTTCTCGAACCGCATGCTCGATACCACCCTGGCCCTGATGGCGGCGAAGTAACGACGGACAGCCGCGATTCGGGACTGAACGGAGGGACTGCAAGATGAACATCCGGCGGATGACCGACCTCGATCTTTCCGGCAAGCGGGTGTTCATCCGCGCCGACCTCAACGTGCCGCAGGACGATGCCGGCGCGATCACCGACGACACCCGCATCCGTGCCTCGGTGCCTGGCATCGAGCTCGCGCTGAAGGCAGGTGCACGGGTGATGGTCACCTCGCACCTCGGTCGGCCGACCGAAGGCGAACTCAAGCCCGAGGATTCCCTCGCGCCGATCGCCGAGCGGCTGTCGCAGCTGCTGGGCCGGCCGGTCGCGCTGCGGCGCGACTGGGTGGATGCGGGCGAGGTCGCACCGGCACCGGGCGAAGTAGTGCTGCTCGAGAACTGCCGCTGCAACAAGGGCGAGAAGAAGAACGACGAGGCGCTGTCGCGCAGGATGGCGGCGTTGTGCGATATCTACGTGAATGACGCGTTCGGCACCGCGCACCGTGCCGAGGCCACCACCCATGGCATCGCCAGGTTCGCGCCGGTGGCCTGCGCCGGTCCGCTGATGGCCGAGGAAGTGAGCGCGCTCACCCAGGCACTGGCCCAGCCGAAGCGCCCGCTGGTGGCGATCGTCGCCGGCTCGAAGGTTTCGACCAAGCTCACCATCCTGATGGCGCTGGCGCAGAAGGTCGACCGCCTGATCGTCGGCGGCGGCATCGCCAACACCTTCATGCTGGCCGCCGGGCTGCCGATCGGCCGCTCGCTCGCCGAGCCGGACCTGGTCGGCGACGCGCGAAAGGTGATCGAGCTGCTGCGTGCCAAGGGCGGCGAGGTACCGATCCCGGTCGATGTCGTGGTGGCGAAGGAATTCGCGGCGACCGCCGTGGCGACGGTGAAGGCTGCCACCGATGTCGCGGCAGACGACCTGATCCTCGACATCGGGCCGAAGACTGCGGCGCTGCTTGCCGGACAGCTGCAGTCGGCCGGCACGATCGTCTGGAACGGCCCGGTCGGAGTATTCGAATTCGACGCATTCGCCGGTGGCACGCGCGCGATCGCCGAGGCGATCGCCCGTTCGCCGGCCTTCTCGCTGGCCGGTGGTGGCGACACCATCGCTGCGATCAACAAGTTCGGCATCGCCGACAAGGTCGACTACATCTCGACCGCCGGTGGTGCCTTCCTCGAGTTCCTCGAGGGCAAGGAGCTGCCCGCGCTGGCCATCCTGCAGCAGCGCGCCGCCTGACCCCGCCCGGCCAGGTGCCGGTCGCGAGCGGCTCCCCCGGAGACCCGCCGCGCCGGTCGCCATGCCGCGGCAGACCATGGAGTTCCAATGAACCGTCGTACGAAGATCGTGTGCACGCTGGGACCCGCGAGCACCGATCCCAAGGTGCTGGCGCGGATGATCGACGCCGGCATGGACGTCGTGCGCATCAACTTCTCGCACGGCACCTCCGAGGAACACGCGAAGCGCGTCGAGATGATCCGCTCGCTGGCGCGCGCCGCCGGCCGCACGATCGGCGTGCTGATGGACCTGCAGGGACCGAAGATCCGAATCGGGCGGTTCGAGCATGGCAAGACGATCCTCGAGCCGGGGGCGAAGTTCATCCTCGACGCGGCCTGCAGGCTCGGCAACGACGAGCGGGTCGGCCTCGACTATGAAAGCCTGCCGCAGGACGTGCGCACCGGCGACACGCTGCTGCTCAACGATGGAATGATCGTGCTCACCGTCGCTTCGGTGCAGGGCACGGAGATCCACACCATTGTCGACCAGGGCGGCGTGCTCTCCAATAACAAGGGGATCAACCGCAAGGGCGGCGGCCTGTCGGCGCCGGCGCTGACCGAGAAGGACATGGAAGACATCCGCACGGCGGCGGAGCTCAAGGCCGACTACCTCGGCGTGTCCTTCCCGCGTTCCGGCCAGGACATCGAGTGGGCCCGCAGCCTGCTGCGCAAGGCCGGCGGCAAGGGGCTGATCTGCTCGAAGATCGAGCGTGCCGAGGCGATCCACGCGCTGGAGGAGATCATCGACGCCTCCGACGTGATCATGGTGGCGCGCGGCGACCTCGCGGTCGAGGTCGGCGACGCGGTGATCCCGGCGCTGCAGAAGCGGATGATCCGGCTCGCCCGGGCGCGCAACAAGGTGGTGATCACGGCCACGCAGATGATGGAGTCGATGATCAACTCGCCGATCCCGACCCGTGCCGAGGTGTCCGACTGTGCGAACGCGGTGCTCGACGGCACCGACGCCGTGATGACCTCCGCCGAGACCGCCGCGGGGCAGTACCCGGTCGAGACGGTGCAGGCGATGGCGCGCGTGTGCATCGAGGCGGAGAAGGCCGACCTTGCCTCTACCGACCAGCGCCGCGCCGGCGAGGATGCCGCGCGCGACGTCGAGAGTGCGATCGGCCGTGCGGTGATGTCCACCGCGAACTACCTGCCGATCAAGGCGATCGCTGCGCTGACCCAGAGCGGCAAGACCGCGCAGCTGATGTCGCGCAACGACTCGATGGTGCCGATCTATGCGCTGACGCCGCTGGTCGAGACCCGCCGCCGGGTCACGCTGTTCCGCGGCGTGTACCCGGTCAACTTCGTGGTGAAGTCGAAGGACCCCGAGGAGACGCTCAACGCGGCCGAGGACGAGTTGCTGCGGCGCGGTGCGGTGCAGGTGGGCGACCTGATCATCCTCACGATCGGCGAGCCGTTCGGCAAGGCCGGCGGCACCAACACGATGAAGATCGTGCGCGTCGGCGAGCACCGCAAGCCCTGATCGCACGCTGCATCCGGAACTCCACGAACAACAACCGTCACAGGAGAGCATCGATGGACAAGAAGCTGATGGCCGCCACCGCGGCCGGCATGGTCGCTGCGGGCAAGGGCCTGCTGGCTGCGGACGAAAGCAGCGCCACCGTCGCCAAACGGTTCGCCGGCGTGAACGTCGAGAACACGGAGGCGAACCGGCGCGACTACCGCGACCTGCTGTTCACGACGCCGGACATTGGCCGTTACATCAGTGGCGTGATCCTGTTCGACGAGACCATCAAGCAGCAGTCGCTTGGCGGCGTACCGTTCCCGAAGCTGCTGGAAGACCAGGGCATCATCCCCGGCATCAAGGTCGACGGCGGCGCCAAGGACCTGCCGGTGCACCCGGGCGAACTCGTGACCGAAGGCCTGGACGGCCTTCGCGGCCGGCTCGCCGACTACTTCACGCTGGGCGCCCGCTTCGCGAAGTGGCGCGCGGTGATCACCATCGGCAAGGACATGCCGTCGTCGGCCTGCGTCGAAGCCAACGCCCATGCGCTGGCGCGCTACTCGGCCCTGTGCCAGGAAGCGAATATCGTCCCGATCATCGAGCCTGAAGTGCTGATCGACGGCGACCACACCATCGAGCGCTGCTTCGAGGTGACCGAAGCGACCCTGCGCGCGACCTTTCAGGCCTGCTACGGCCAGCGCGTGTCGGCCGAGCATCTGATCCTCAAGGCGAGCATGGTGATCTCGGGCAAGGGCTGCCCGGTGCAGGCGTCCGAGGCGCAGGTGGCCGAGATGACCGTCACCGCGCTGCGTCGCTCGGTGCCGGCCGCGCTGCCGGGCGTGGTGTTCCTGTCTGGTGGCCAGAGCGACGAGAAATCCGCCGCCCACCTGTCGCTGATGAACGCAGAGTACAAGTCCCGACTGCCGTGGCCGCTCACCTACTCGTATTCGCGTGCGCTGCATCAGGCCGCGCTGAAGGCGTGGAGCGGCAAGCAGGAGAACCTGGCCGCCGCGCAGAAGGTGTTTGCGCATCGCGCACGCATGTGCAGCCTCGCCTCGCAGGGCAAGTACAGCGCCGAGGAAGAGAACAAGCTCGCCTGATCCCGGCGCCACCGGACCCGCTACAGGCCGCCCTCGGGCGGCCTTTTTGCTGCCCCGAGGTTGGCTGCGCCCTGGCGGCCCATTGCAGCAATGCCCGCCGTGCACGACCCTCGAGGCGGAAATTGGCAGACAATCGGGGCTGCGATGCTGCGCGGAATCCCGATGTCGAACACCGTGTCAACGAACGCCGTCCCGATCAGGCTAGCCTTGGCGCTGACGGTGTTCAACTTCATCGGCAACAACGCGATGCGGGTGCTGCTCACCCTGTACGTGCTCGAACTGGGAGCGGAGGCGTGGGTGGTGGGCGTGGTCGGCGGGCTGCTCTACCTGTTCCCGCTGCTGCTGTCCTGGCCGATCGGCGCGATGGCCGACCGGCGCTCCGCGCGGGGCATGCTGGTATTCGCGGCCGTGTGCGCGATCGTCTCGCTGCTGATGATCTACTGCTTCCCCGTGCTGCCGGTATTCTTCGCGGCGGCGGCGCTCAACGGCCTGGCGCTCGCCTTCTACCATGTCGTGCTGCAGAACCTGATCGGTACGCTCAGCACTGCGGACGATCGGGCCGCGAACTTCGCGAACTTCAGCCTCGCGGGCGCGTTCACCAGCTTCGTCGGGCCGCTGGTGGCCGGCGTGTCGATCGATGTTCTGGGCTACGCATGGGCCTGCCTGATCACCGCGGGCATGTCGCTGATCGTGCTGCTGCTGCTCGCCATCTGGGGTCGCACACTGCCACCGGCGCAGCCGCGGGCGCAGCGCGACGCCGCGCCCAAGCTGGTGTTCGACCGGGCGCTGGTCGCGATGCTGGTGACCAGCGGCCTGGTGCAGCTCGGGTCCGACCTGTTCCAGTTCTACATCCCGGTGCACGGTCATGCGGTCGGCCTGTCCGCCTCGGCGATCGGGGTGGTGCTGGCGCTGCACAGCAGTGCCTCCTTCATCGTGCGCTTCTTCCTGCCCCGGATGATCAAGCGGATGTCCGCGCATGACCTGCTGTTCTACGCTTTCGCCATCGGCGCAGTGGGTTTCGTGCTGGCCAGCTTCGCCGGCAGCCTGGTCACCCTCGGCCTGACCGCCTTCCTGTTCGGCCTGGGCATGGGCATCGGCGTGCCGCTGACCGTGATCATGATGTATGAGGTCGCGACCAAGGGACGGTCCGGACAGGCCCTCGGCGTGAGGCTGACCGCGAACAACCTGGTACGCATGGGTGGGCCGATGGTGTTCGGCGCGCTCGGCGCAGTGATCGGAGTGACCGGCGTATTCTGGGCGCTGGGCGCCGTGATGGCCGCAGGCGCCGTGATAGCCCGCCTGCAGCGCGTCGCGCGTCGGTGAGTACCGCGCCCGGACCGGCGCGACCACCGGCCACGCCCGGATCGTCTGCCGTGGCCCCGGGACCGTCGCCGTCGCCGCCGGACCGGGGCCGCACGCGACCGGCGCGGGTGTCGGTCGCGGCTGCCATGGTCGCGGCCGCCATCGTGCTGGCGCCGACGCCCGACGGATTGCCTGAGGAAGGAAAGCGTGTCATCGCGGTCGCGGTACTGGTCATCGCGCTCTGGTGCACCGAGGCGATCCCCGCCGCACTGACCAGCCTGGTGGTGGTGCTGGCGCTGGTGCTGACCGGTGCCGTGCCCGGCTTCCCGCAGGCGCTGGTCGGCTTCGCTGACCCGGTCGCCTACTTCCTGATCGGCGTGCTGACCATTGGCCTCGCGGTGTCTCAGAGCGGCCTTGCCGAGCGCGTCGCCCGGTTCTTCCTGCGCCGCTCGGGCGGCAGCGCGCATTCACTGTTCTTCCAGCTGCTGCTGGCCTTCCCGCTGATGACGCTGCTGCTGCCCTCGGCCACCACGCGGACCAGCATCCTGGTGCATGTCTACGAGGACGCGCTGCAGCTCGCCGAAGTACCCCGGCGGCATCCCTTGTCGCGGTCGATCATGATGGCGCTGAACTCGATCAACCGGCTCGCCTCGACCATCATCCTGACCGGCGGCATCTCGCCGATCGTCGCGGCAGCGCTGATCGGTGGCATCGACTGGAGCCGCTGGCTGCTGCTGATGAGCGTTCCCTATCTGGCGCTGCTCTCGATCGGCTCGCTGCTGATCTGGCTGCAGTACCGTGGTGGCTTCAGTGTCGCGCTCAAGGCGGTGCCGCTGGCCGATCCGCGGCCGCTCGATGGTCGCGAACGGCGCACGCTCGCGATCACCGCGGGGGCGTCGCTGCTCTGGCTCACCGACTCGGTGCACCACCTGCATCCGGTGGCGCCGGCGCTGATCGCCTGGATCCTGCTGCTCTCGCCGCGCATCGGCGTGCTGAGCTGGACCGAGTTCGAGCGGCGTATCGGCTGGAGCAACTTCTTCGTCATTGCCTCGTCCCTGTCGCTGGCACGCGCGCTGATCGACAGCGGGGCCAGCGGCTGGATCGCCGGGCTGATCGCAGCGGCCGTGCCCCAGTCCTCAGGCCAGCCCGTGCTGGTGGTGGTCATCCTGATGGCCGCATCGGTTCCGGTACGCATCCTGATCCCGAACATCACCGGCTTCCTCGCGACGACCATCCCGATCGCGATGTCGATCGGTACGGCGACCGACGTCAATCCGCTGGTCTGCGGGCTGGCGGTGATGATCGCTGGCGACGCGGTGCTCTACTATCCCGCACAGAGCGCATCGTCGCTGGCCGTCTACGAGCGCGGCTATCTCACCGCACCCGAGATCTTCCGCTTCGGCGTGCTGATGACCCTCGTCGCGTTCGCGGTGGTGGTGCTGGTCGCGCTGCCTTACTGGGCCACGGTGGGCGAACCGCTGCGCATGCCGTGACGCAGAGGCTGGCGCCGCTGGCGCGGTCGATGTTGTATAAAGCCGTTGAAATCCCTGCCCGTGAGGAATCCATGGCAACGACCGACGACCCGGGAAAGTACCGTAACTACCTTCGATACGGCATCTGTGCGGTAGCAGTGATGGTCGGGCTCAAGTACGGCTTCGACTTCGGCAACCAGATCAGCGGACCGCTGATGGGTGTCGTCGGTGCACTCAACGGTGCATTGTTCTGCGCGCTCATTTCCGACTTCATCGCCGACCGCTTCCTTCCGTCCGGGGAGCGTGGTCGAAAGCCGCGCTGAACGCCCGGCCATTCGTCACGGCCGGGCGCCAGGCATCACTTCTGCCTGCGACTGTTCTCGCCGAACATGTTCAGCAGCCACATCGCGCAGACGATGATCCAGGCCAGCAGCAGCAGTTGCCAGATTTCCACGTCATTCTCCCTACATAGGTTGGTTGACTGATCACGATCCCGCGAAGGACACGTTGCGCCTGCCTCCGGCCAATGGTGCCATGACGAATACCGTGGCAACCAGCAGCGCGATCTCGACGCAGTAGACGGCCATGTAGCCCGTGGCCGGTCCCGACAGTGAGGGCCCGAACACGTCCCGGGAGGCTAGCCCGGCAATGATGTCGCGGATGATACCGCCAAGCGCCACGCCCACGCCCGCCGCCGTGGCCTGCGCGGCGCCCCAGGCGCCCAGCGCGAGCCCGACCTGATCGCGCGGCGCAAGTCCCATGCTGGCGGTGAGCGTGCCGTGGCTGAACACGCCGCTGGCGAAGCCGAGGATGAACACGCCGGCGACGAACAATGGCAGCGAATGCAGCGGACCGGCCGCGATCACGATCAGGAACGCGGGCATCCCGAGGAAGGCAGCCACCGCAGACAGCCGGAAAGGATCGGCGCCGCTCCCGAGCACGCGCGAGGCGAAGCCGAAACCGATCAACCCTCCCGCGGCGAGGGTCGCGGTGAGCAGCGTGGTCTGCCCGACGGTCATGCCGAGGACCTGCCCGCCGTAGGGCTCCAGCAGGACATCCTGCATCGTGAAGGCCATCGTGCCCAGTGCGATCGCGGCCAGGCGGCGCACCGCATGGTCGCCCGAGATGAACTGGCTCCACGCTGCGCCGAAGCTGGGCGCCGGTGCCTGGGTGGCGCCTGCGTTGCGCGCCGGCCGCCGTGTCTCCTGCTTCCACAGCGCGACCACGTTCAGGACGATCGTCGCGACCGCCGACCCCTGGATCGCCTGCACCAGTCGGCCCGGGCTGTAGTCGGAGAGGAACCAGCCGAAAATCACTGCGCTGACGACGGTGCCGAACAGCAGCATCACGTACATCAGGCCGACGACCTTGGGCTGCGACTCGGCCGGGACGAGGTCGGTCGCCAGCGCCAGGCCAGCGGTCTGTATCGTGTGCAGGCCCGCACCTACCAGCAGGAAGGCGAGTCCCGCGCTCAGTGGCCCGATCCACGAGGGCCATTCGGCGGAATGGCCACCACCGGAGAGCACCAGCAGCGCGAAGGGCATGATGGCGAGGCCGCCGAACTGCAGCATCGTGCCCCTCCAGATGAACGGGACACGCTTCCATCCGAGGGCCGAACGGTGCGTGTCCGAGCGGAATCCGATCAGCGTTCGGAAGGGCGCGTAGAACACCGGCAGCGAGATCATCACCGCCACGACGAAGGCCGGCACGCCGAGCTCGACGATCATCACGCGGTTGAGGGTGCCCACGATCAGCACGAGCGCCATGCCGACGGACACCTGGAAGAGCGAAAGCCGCAGCAGGCGCCTCAACGGCACGTCAGGCGTGGCTGCGTCGGCGAAAGGCAGGAACCCCGGACCCAGGCCGGCCCAGGCGCGCAGTACCTTGTGGCTGATCGGGCTCATCGGAGGTTCATCGTGTTCATGTGAACCGGTGAATGCAGCCGACCTCGTCGGCTGCCGGCAGGTGCGCGGGACCAGGAACGGTACGATCCCGGTCGCCGCGCAGGTGCCACGACAGCTACTTCTTCGCGGCCGGTGCTGCCGGAGCCCCAGCTGCAGAGCCCTCGGCCACGACCATCTTGGAGTTGCCGTTGAGGAAGGCCTTCACCCAGGTGGTGTTGGTCAGCAGCGCGTAGTGCACTGCGAACGATCCCACCGCAACCGCGCCCAGGAACAGCGGCACGCCAACGGAGGGCTTCACGACGGTCCAGAGTTTTCCGTAAATCATGCTTGCCTCCGATTACTTGAGCCAGGGGGAATAGATGTACGCGAGCAGGTGCGCCAGCGCGGCAATCATCCCGAAAATCTGCGTGCCCTGGATGATGTTCCTGTGCAGCTCTTCCGATTCCCCTGTGGTGAGCCCCGTCGGCCACACTTTATTTGGGTCGTCCATCGTGCGATCTCCTTGAGAACAGATTGATTTCGTGCGGCGAGCCGCACGCGGGCAATCTGCCGCCGTGACGGCGGCAGACCTGTGCCCGACTAGAACTTACTACGCAAGTACGGATGTGTCACTTGCCAATTACAATTTATGGTGTAACGTTTGCGTTACATTGTCGTCAGCAGACCGACTTTCGATTCGCGCATGGCGGGAATGCGCCGGTTTTCTCCTAGGAGCGGCTCTGCCGGTCGGCCAGGGGCCGCCACCCCGGGCAGTGATGGCTTTTTCGCAACAACCGAGGTGTCCGCATGTTTCACGGCAGGGTTTTGCCCGAGATCGCGGCCGGCCTGAAGGTGCTGCGCAAGCGGATCGCCGAGGCTGCTATCCCCTCCTCTAGGCTCGACGAGTCGCTGAACATCGCGACCTGGAACATCCGCGAATTCGGGCGCAAGCGGCGCAGCCAGGCGGCGATCCACTACATCGCCGAGATCCTCGGGCAGTTCGACGTGGTGAGCGTGGTGGAGCTGCGCGACGACCTGTCCGACCTCGGCCGGGTGATGGAGATCCTGGGCCCCTACTGGCGGGTGGTCTATTCCGATGCGCTGACAGACGCCGGCGGCAACCGCGAGCGCATCGCGTTCCTGTATGACCGGCGTGCCGCGGTGTTCACCGGCTTCGCCGCAGCGGTCAACCCGCCGCGCCTGCGCAATGGCAATGGCGAATACCAGCCGGCCTTCACCTGGTGGCGGCAGCCGTACATGGCGTCCTTCCGTGCCGGCAACTTCGACTTCGTGCTGCTGGCCGCTCATATCCAGTGGGGGACCAGCGACGGCCGGACGAAGGAACTGGCTTCACTGGCGGAATGGATCGAGCTCAAGCGCAGCGAGTCCACCCGCGAGGACAAGGACCTGATCGTACTGGGCGACTACAACCTCGAGACTCCCGCCCATGTGAAGGCGCTCACCAGCCGCGGCCTGGCGTTGCCGATCGCATTCAGGGGCAAGGCGATCGGCACCAACCTCGCGCGCGACAAGAGCTACGACCAGATCCTGCACTACCCTGTCTACCCCGAGACGTTCAGCAACCGGGCTGGCGTGCTCGATTTCTACACCGGCGGCATCGCCAGCCTGTTCCCGGGACTGGAGAAGGACGCGTTCACCTACCAGCTCTCCGACCACCTGCCGTTGTGGATGCAGTTGCGCACCGACATCGAGGGCTTCGAGCTCGACCAGATCCTGCGCGAGTCGAAGGCGAAGGCGCGGAAGGCCTGAACCGCCCTCGACCGCGCCTCCGGCAGGCTCAGACCGGCACCGTACCCCTCAGCGTGGTGCGCTCCATCCGGCGGCGCAGCGGCAGTTCGTAGTCGATCACCGCCCGATGCTGGGTGGCGCAGTTGTCCCAGATCAGGAAGTCGCCCGGTGCCCAGCGGTGCCGGTAGACGAAGCGGTCTTCCTTCAGGTGCTCGAACAGCTGCTCGAGCAGGCTGCGGCTCTGGTCCGGGTCGAGCCCGACCAGCTCCGTCGTATAGGCCTCGCAGACGAACAGGCACTTGCGGCCCGTCGCGGGATGGGTGCGTACCGCCGGGTGCAGCATGTCCGGTACCTTCGCACGCTGCTCCGCGGTGAGCGGGGCGCGCGGCGCACCCTTGCGCTCGCGGGTGTAGCCGGCGAAGTACGAATTGACCGCCTTGCGTCCCAGCAGCGTCTGCTTTGCTTCCTCCGACAGCGCGTCCCAGGCCGTGGTCATGCTCGCGAACAGCGTGTCGCCCTTCGGCTCGCCGTCCTGCATCGGTATCTCGTGCGCATAGAAGAGTGATCCGCGGCTCGGCTCGGCCGCATAGCAGAGGTCGGAATGCCAGAAGAAGCCGGCGTCGGTGCTGCCGATCGGCTTGCCGTTCTCGATGATGTTGGACACCACGAACAGCTCTGGATAGCCGGGGCGGCAGCGGTCCTGGCGCAGGTGGTGCTCCAGCTCGCCGAAGCGGCGGCTGAAGGCGATGTGCTGTTCCGGGGTCAGCACCTGCTCCGGGAACACGACCACTTCGTGTTCGTGCAGCGCATCCTCGATCGCGCGGAACGTCGGCTCGTCGATCGGTTGCGCAAGGTCGACGCCGGTGATGCGGGCGCCCAGTGCGCCACCGCTCGGGATGATGTTCAGCATGGGGTCTCCTCCGGTCTCGGTGCGGGCAGGCCGCTATTGTGGATCAGCTTCCGGAAGCCTGCCTCGGCCAGCCGAGCCACCGCAACAGTGCTCCGCCCATGATCGACTCGAGCGATGCACGATCGAGCCAGGGCATGTGCCTGGTCCATTGCAGTACGCTGTCCCGGTAACTGCCCGGCAGCCGCGACAGGTCCGAACCCCAGAATACCCGCTGCGGCCCGAAGGCTTCGATGAGCGCGCGCAGCGGCGCATGCAGCGCGTCGTGCGGGAACGGGTCTGTCGTGTAGGCCGGCATGCAGGTCGCCTTCAACGCCACGTTCGGATGGCGTGCCAGGGCAAGCAGCGCAGGCAGGTGCGCGAACGCGGCCGTGTCGGTGGTGCCGTTCGGGATGGCCAGGTGGTCGAGCGTGAGCCGGAGCCCGGGATGGCGAAGGGCCAGTTCCGACACCGTGGGCAGCATCGGCGGAAGTGCGCGGATCATCAGCGGGATCGCATACCGCTCCGCTGCCGCCCAGACTGCGGCCATCGCTGGTTCCACCAGCAGCGCGCTGCCGCGCGCGGAATGGAAGGTGAAGCGCACGCCGAGCATGCCGGGCTGGTCACGCCAGCGAGCGAACGCCTCGGACGGATCGTGGCGCAGGGGATCGAAACGCCCCATCACCGCGAAGCGAGCTGGATGGTCGCGCACCGCCGCGAGCGCCAGGTCGTTGCGCTCGCCCTCCCAGCCTGGTGGCACGATGACAGCAGCGTCGACGCCGGCCTCGTCCATGCGCGCGACCAGTTCGGCGGCGCTCCACGGAGTGTCGCGGTGCGGCTTCGGATTGCCGCTCTTTGGCCAGGGCCGGTCAGGGGCATCGGCACCCCAGACATGCACCTGAGCATCCACGATCATCATGCGGCGGGCTTCGCCCCGGTAGCACCGACGCGCAGGGCGACGAGGAAACGCGACACGAGGTTGTAGGCGCCAACGGTGGCCGTCAGTTCAACCAGCTCGCGGTCGTCGAACGCCGCACGGACCGCCGCGTACACCGGGTCGGGCACTTCGATCTCGCGCGTCATCGCGTCGGTGTAGGCGATGACTGCCATCGCCGTCGCATCGAAGCGTCCCTCCACCGCGCCGCTGGCCAGGGCGTCGATCTGCGCGGCCGACAGACCGGCCTGCTCGGCATGGTGCCGGTGCGCCTCGAACTCATAGGGCGCGCCGTTGAGCACGGCCACGCGCAGGATCACCAGTTCGCGCAGCATCGGTGGCAGCGAGGACTGCTGGCGAACCGCGGTCAGGAAGTGCAGCCAGCCCTCGGCCAGTGGCGGGCTGTGCAGGAGCGTGCCGTAGAGCGCGGACACCCGGCCGCGCTGTGCCTGGATGCGCGACAGCAGCCCGGGGTCGACGCTGGCGGCGGGGTCGGAGACCGGCAGCAGCCGGGCGGGCAGGTGTGGACCGCTCATCGTGTGAGTCCTTTCGCAATGTTGCTGGGGCAGCGCGAAGTTTACGTGCCCGGCGTTCTTGCGTATCGTCGGGTGTTCATCGATGACGGAGCCGCCGCCTGCGTCCTGCACGAGGCCGGCAGGCATCCGCACCACGGAGGAGCCAGCCATGCAGCCGACGCGCTGCCTATCGGGCATTGCCTCGGCCGCGTGCGCGGCCAGCGCCGGCCTGTCGTTCACGTTGCTGCAGGTCCTGCCTGCCCACGCCCAGCCCGCGGCGCAGCCGTTCCCGTCCAGGCCTGTCCGCATGGTGGTGCCGTTTGCCCCGGGCGGGCCGGTGGACATGATCGCGCGGGTGGTGTCGTCGCGCCTGGCCGAGTCCCTCGGCCAGGCAGTGGTGGTCGACAACCGCGCCGGTGGCGGCAGCACGATCGGTACCGAGCTCGTGGTGCGCTCGCCGGCGGACGGCTACACCGTGCTGCTCACCAGCTCGTCGATCGCGATCAACCCGGCCATCTATCCGCAGCTCACCTTCGACCCGGTACGTGACCTCGTGCCGGTGACCTGGGTCGCGGCCTCGCCGCTGGTGCTGGTAGTGCATCCATCGCTGCCGGTGAAGACGGTAGCCGACCTCGTCCGCCTCGCCCGGAAGCGCAACGGCGAACTGGTATACGCATCCTCGGGCAGCGGCAGCGCGCCGCATCTGGCGGGCGAGCTGTTCGCCTCGATGGTTGGCGTGAAGCTGGTGCACGTGCCCTACAAGGGCGCCGGTCCGGCCACCGGCGACCTGCTGGCCGGCCATGTCCAGGTGATGTTCAACAACATGCTCAATGCGGTGCCGAACGTGCAGTCGGGCAAGCTGCGTGCGCTGGGCGTCACCTCTGCACAGCGCAGTCCGGCGCTGCCCGGCGTGCCGGCCGTCGCCGAAGCCGGCGTTCCGGGGTACGAGGCGACCACCTGGTATGCCTACTTCGCGCCGGGCGGCACGCCCCGCGCGCTGGCCGATCGCCATCACCGCGAGATGGCGGCGGTGCTCAAGCAGCGCGAAGTCCTGGGCCGCCTGTCCGCACAGGGCGTCGACCCGGTCGGCACCGGGCCGGACGACCTTGCCCGCCACCTCGAGATCGAGATCCGAAAGTGGGCGAAGGTGGTCAAGGCGTCGGGTGCGCGCGCCGAATGACTGCCCCGGCCTGCCGCACGGTCCGGCACCCCTTCCCGCCACAGGACAACGCATGACCCGTACCGCTCCTCCCGCCCTGTCCGACCTGCTCTCGCCGCGCTCGATCGCGATCGTCGGCGCATCGGACGACCCCGCACGCCCCGGCCACGAGACGCTCAAGGCGCTGGCCACGATGGGCTACCCGGGCGCCGTGTATCCGATCAACCCGAAATACCCCGAACTGCTCGGCAGGCCCTGCTTCCCTTCGCTCGATGCCGTGCCGGGTCCGGTCGACCTGGTCGTCATCGCCGTCCCGGCTGCCGCCGTGCCCGGCGTGATGGAACAGGCGGCACGCAGGCAGGTACGGCTGGCGGTCGTGATGAGCGGCGGCTTCCGCGAGACCGGCGAGACCGGCGCCGCGCTGCAGGACACGGTGGTGGAGATCGCACGCGCCGCCGGCATCCGGGTGATCGGCCCGAACTGTCTGGGCTTCGCGAACATCCCCGACCGCGTCTGTGCCGCCTTCGGCAGCATCAGCCGCGTGCCCAGGCTGGCGGCGGGCACGGTGTCGCTGGTGACCCAGAGCGGCGGCTTCGGCTACAGCCTCGCGCTCGCGTGCGCCGAGGAGGGCATCGGCTTCCGCTACGTGATCGCCACCGGGAACGAGGCCGACCTTGGCTGCGTCGACCTGATCGATGCGCTGCTCGACGACCCCGGGACCGAGATCGTGATGACCTACCTGGAAGGCCTGCCCGATGCGCGCGCGCTGATGCAGGTCGGGCGCAAGGCACTTGCACTGGGCAAGCCGCTGCTCGCCTGGAAGGGCGGGGTCACCGATGTCGGCGCACGGGCCGCGGCTACGCATACCGGCAGCATCGTCGGGCGCGCTGATGTCTATCGCGCCCTGTTCCGCCAGGCCGGCATCGTCGAACTGCACGAGATGAGCGATGCGCCGGACCTGGTGAAGGCGTTCCAGTGCCACGCGCGCTATCCCGGAATGGGCAGCGGGCGCCGTGCCGCCGTGATCGGCGGGTCGGGCGGATCGGCGATCGTGTTCTGCGACGCTGCGTCGCAGGCCGGGCTGGCGCTTTCCGAGTTCCAGCCGGAGACCGTCGATCGGGTCGCCGCCCTGCTGCCTCCGATCGGGTCGCCGACCAACCCGGTCGACCTCACGGCGGGCTACATCGGCATCCGCGGCCCGAAGGCGTACGCCGACGTCATCCGCGCGGTGCTGGACGACCCGGGCGTGGACACGCTCTGCCTCAACTTCGCCAGTTCCAGCCCGGCCGGCACCGTGGCGGGCGCGAAGTTCCTGGTCGACATGGCCGCCGACCTGCGCAAGCCGGTGTTCGTGTTCTCGTCGATGCACAAGGCCCTGGCCGTCGAGGCGCACGCGATGTTGCGCGAGATCCGGCTACCGGTGCTGCCCTCGCCGGTACGCGTGGCGAAGGCGATGGGTGCGCTCGCCCGCTGGGCGGCTGCGCGCGAAGCCCTGGCTGGCGCACGGCTCGCGGGCGGGACGCCGGCGGCCGCGCCGTCGCTGCTGCTGCAGGCGGAAGGCCGCGCCCTCGATGAGGTGTCGTCCAAGGCGCTGCTGCGCTCGATCGGCGTGCGTACGCCCGGCGAGGCCCTGGTGCCGGTCGATGCGCTGGCCGATGCACCAGGCATCGCGCGCGGCATCGATGGCCCGTATGCAGTGAAGATCGTGTCCGCCGACATCCCCCACAAGAGCGACATCGGCGGTGTACGGTTATCGGTACCGGCCGGCGCGCCGCTGCAGGCGGCGATCGAGGGTGTCGTGGCGGCCTGCCGCGAGCGTGCGCCCGCGGCGCGGCTGCAGGGCGTGCTGGTGTCCGAGATGGTCACCGACGGGTTCGAACTGCTGGTCGGCGTACTGGACGAACCTGCCGTCGGCCCGGTCATCGTGCTGGGCCAGGGCGGCGTGTTCGCCGAGGCGATGGGCGACTCGACCTGCCGTGTCGCGCCGATCGATGCAGCCGAGGCGCGCGCCATGGTCGACGAACTGCGCTGCGCGCCGATCCTGCGCGGCGCGCGGGGGTTGCCAGCGCTGGACATCGACGCCGTAGTCGAGGTCCTCGTGGACGTATCGGCCTTCGCCTGGGCGCACCGTGGCGTGCTGGCCGAACTCGACATCAACCCGCTGTTCGTACGGCCGACCGGACGTGGCGTGGTGGCCGCCGATGCACTGGTGGTGACCCATGCGCCCGCGCCAGCCTCGCACTGAACCGATTCCAGCACCGACCCGAACCCGACCGGAACCCTGATGACCGACCACCTGCTGATCGACCGCGACGGCCACGTGCTTCGCCTTACCCTGAACCAGCCGCAGAAGAAGAACGCGTTCAGCCCCGAGATGGTCGGTGCCCTCGCTGACATGCTCGATGACGCCCTCAGTGACGACGATGTGCGGGTGGTGGTGGTGACCGGTGCCGGCGACGCTTTCTCTGCCGGCGGAGACCTCGGCCGCCGCTCGCAGGAGGTGGCCGGTGGCGAGACGCCGACCCCGTTCGACCGGATGACCCGGCTGCAGACCGGGACTCACCGTCTCGCCCGCGCGATCGAACTGTTCGACAAGCCGCTGATCGCAGCCGTCAATGGCGCGGCCGCTGGCGCCGGCATGGACCTCGCGCTGATGTGCGATATCCGCTTCGCATCGACCAATGCCCGCTTCTGCGAGGCCTACATCCGGGTCGGCCTGATCCCGGGCAATGGTGGCTGCCACTTCCTGCCGCGATTGATCGGCACCGGCCGCGCGCTCGAACTGCTGTGGACCGGCGACTGGCTGTCGGCCGCCGATGCCGAGCGGGTCGGCCTGGTGAACCGGCTGCATGCGCCAGAGGCCCTGCTCACCGAGACGCTCGCCTTCGCGCACCGCCTGGCCGGCGGGCCGCCGATCCAGCAGCGGCTGATCAAGCGGCTGGTGCGCCATAATGAGCGCAGCGACCTGAAATCGAGCCTCGAATACACCGCCGCCGCGATGGCCGCGGCACAGGGCACCGCCGACTACCGGGAAGCGATCGAAGCCTACAAGGAGAAGCGGCCGGGACGCTACGAAGGCAAGTAGCGCGGCTGCCTGCACGCGATGAGCCAGATGACCGACTACGGGATCGACCCTCAGGCCACGGCGCCTGCCGACTGGACGGCGCAGGACCTCGAGCGCGACCGCGGCTGGGTGTTCCGCCTCGACGACACGGCCCGCCGCGACCTCGCGGCAGCGGTGCGCCAGGCGTACGATCCGGCGCGCACGCTGCTCGATTACCGGCGCGACGAATTCGACCTCGGTGCGGCAGCGCACCCGATCGCAGCAGCCGTGGCCGAAGCGCGCCGGGGCCGCGGGCTCTCGCTGGTCAAGGGCCTGCCGCGCGAAGGTCTCGACGAGAAGCAGTTCGAGCTGATGACCTGGGCGATCGGCCTGCATGTCGGCGTCGGCCGCCCGCAGGGCAAGGCCACCCATTACCTGTCCGCGGTGCGCGACGTCGGCACCAACTACCGCACTTCGACCGGGCGCGGCTATTCGTCGAACGCGGAGCTCGACTTCCACACCGACTCCACCGACTTCGTCGGCCTGAGCTGCTACAACCAGGCGATCTCGGGCGGCATGAGCATCATCTCGAGTTCGGTGACGGCACACGCACGGATGGCCGCCGAACATCCCGACCTGGTCGACTACCTGCACCAGCCGATCCATTTCAGCCGCCAGGGCGAACAGGCGCCCGACGAGGACCCGTCCTACCCGCACCCGGTGTTCGACGTCGAGGGCGGGCTGCTGTTCAGCAAGTGGAACCGCAACCGCGTGAATGGTGCGCAGACGATCGACGGCGTGCCGCGGATCGCGCCGCGCCACCTCGAGGCACTCGAGAAGTTCGATGCGCTGGTGCGTCGGCGCGATCTCGCGTTCACGATGTTCCTGGAGCCGGGCGACCTGCAGCTGATCAACAGCCACGTCACCCTGCACTCACGCACCGACTTCATCGATCATGAGGCGCCGGAGAAGAAGCGGCTGCTGTTCCGGCTCTGGCTGGCCACGCCCGACGGTGACCGCCTGCCCCGGAGCTGGCTGCCGGTGTTCAAGACCACCGAGCCGGGCACTGTGCGCGGCGGCATCCTGGGCCAGCAGCACGACGCGCGGTGCAGGGCGTTCGAGCAGCAGCAGGCAGGAGCGATGGGGATGCGCGTGGTCGCCTGATCGGCTGCTGCTGCCCGCGCGTCACTCCGCGCGCATGTTCGCCCGCTTCGCGATCTTCTGCCACTTCTCGATCTCGTTCCTGAGGAACGCACCCCACTCGGCTGCGGTGCTGCCGACCGACTCCGCGCCCAGCTCCAGCAGCTTCGCCCGGAAGTCGGCAGCGCGGACTACCTGTACCACCTCGCGGTTCAGGCGGTCGATGATCGAAGCCGGCGTGCCGGCGGGTGCCAGCATGCCGCTCCAGATCGTCGCCTGGTAGCCGGGCACGCCGGCTTCGGCGATCGTCGGCAGGTCGGGCATTTCCGGTGACCGCCGCGAGTCCCCGATGGCCAGCACGCGCAGCTTGCCCGACCTCACCTGCGGGATCGCGGAGATCGCGGCTGCGATCGACATCTGGATCTGTCCGCCGATCAGGTCGGCCAGCATCGGCGGCGAGCCCTTGTACGGGATGTGCTGGATCTGCGTGCCGGTCATGGCCTTGAACAGCTCGGTCGGCAGCGCTGTCGCGTTGGAACTCGAGCCGTAGTTGAGCGCGCCCGGCTTTGCGCGGGCGTAGGCGACCAGTTCCTTCACGGAGCGCACCGGCAGCGCCGGATTAACCACGAGGATCAGCTGCTGGTTGGCGGTATGCGCGATCGGCGCGAAGTCCTTCAGCGTGTCGTAGGGGAGCTTGCGGCCGAGCGCGACGTTGATCGCATGGCTGGTCGACACCTGCAGCAGGGTGTATCCGTCCGGCTGCGAGCGCGCGGCGATCTCGGTGCCGACCACGCCATCGACCGCCGGCCGGTTGTCGACCACGAAGGTCTGGCCCATGTTCTCGGAGAGCCGCTGCGCGATCATCCGCGCGACCAGGTCGGTCCCGCCGCCCGGCGTGAACGGCACGATCATGCGCACCGGGCGGTCGGGATAAGCCGCCGCGGCGGACGCGACGGTCGGGCAGGCGAGTAGCGCCACTGCGGCGAGCACGGCCGGGCGGGCGAGGGAGTGGATAGTCATTTCGCAGCCTCCGGTCTGTTCAGGGTGACGCCGAAGCGGGTCGACAGCACGGCGGCGATCTGGTCGAAGCAGACGCCCGCCCGCTGCACGCGGAAGGTGGAGAAGTCGATCATCGTGCTCGAGAGACCGTCGGGCGTGCTGTAGCGGGACCGGCCGTAGTCGACCACGACATCAGCCAGCGCGATCACCTCGGGCTCGATGTCCTGCACCGCATAGCGGCTGCCCTTGAGCGAGGTGTTGGCCGAAGAGCCGACGAACAGCCGGCCGGCGGTGGTCGCGAGCTCAGCGACGTGGTTGCGCAGCTCGCCCGCGTTGAGCAGGATGTTCAGCGTGTCGCCCTTGACCGCGTTGGAGCGCACGAACGGATCCATCGCCGCGAGCAGGGGATGGTCGTGGCGAAAGGGGGCGATCACCGCCAGCGGCAGGTCGTGTTCCAGCGTGACTGCATCGATCATCGCCAGCCGATCCTCGGGCAGCCGGTGCAGTTCCCGGTGCAGCCGGTGGTTGCCCACGATGCCGGTCGGCTTGTCGAAGCTGCGCCGCTTCGCGGCGTAGATCCGGCGCACCGCGTCGGCGGTGTAGCCGAGCACCGCGTAGCCGACGTCGAGATGGACGACCGCGACGCCGCCTGCGCTGACCGTGTCGTACACCCGGCGCGCGTCGGCCGCGACATCGTGCCCTTCGATGCGGATGGCCATGTCAGACCGATCCTCCTGCGCTGTGCCGGGCTTCGCCGGCTTGTTGGAACGATGGATTGTGGTGCCAGAGTGGGCGTATGGGAAGCCTTGCGACAACCCACGCCCGACCGCCGGTGCCATCGACGCGGCCAGACGGCCTGCTCCGGGTGCTCCGGATGCTCCGGGTGCATTGCCAGCCGCGTGCCGACCGTGCAACATGCCCGCCATCATCCAATGTCGAGGGAGCATCGTTGCCATGACCGTACTGGACCTCCGGATCAAGGCCACCGGCGGCGGCGAATTCGACTGCCACCTCGCACTGCCCGCGACTTCGGGCAAGGTGCCTGCCGTCGTGCTGGCCGCCGCGGTGCATGGCG
>CANHBC010000048.1 GCA_947458835.1 Betaproteobacteria bacterium
CGCGCGGGCCGTTGGTGGTCACCACGCCGTTCTCGCGGTAGTAGCAGTTCGGCGCCGGGATGCTGGTGGTCCAGTTCGCCGAGTTGTCCAGCACCAGCAGCACGTTCGGCAGGTCGCCGTTCGGGCTTACGCCGGTGTAGATATCGATGTCCTCGGCGATCAGCGGCGCCGTGAGGCACAGCGCTGCCATCAGCGCTGCGGGTTTCGCCCGCCCCTTGAACCATTGCTTCATCGCAGGCCTCCGTGCCCGATCAGGGGCAGTTGTTCGCGGCGTCGGTCGACAGGGACCGGATCGCGACGCCCTGGTTGACCGCCACCGAGGCGCGCGTGCGCGGATCGGTCACCCGTGCGCGGATGTTCCATTCGCTGCTCGCGCAGAGGGAGTCCCCGCCACCCGACGCGGCGCCGGCGACTTCCACGCCGGCGTTCTGCGCCGAACTCGAGCCCAGGCAGACCAGGTTGGCCGGGATCGAAGCGTCCAGTTCGGCGACCTTCAGCACGCGCATGCGGTAGCAGGCCGGCGCCGGGGACAGCGTCGCGGTGTAGTCGGGCGTGCCATCGCCGTCGAGGTCCACCGGCACCGGGCTGGCGGCAACTGCGGCGGTCTGTTGCACGAACAGCGGCGAGCTGAGGGTCTGCTCCACCGCGACCTGGGCGGCTGCCAGCGCTTCGCTCCTCGACTGGCTGTTGGTGGTGATCAGCATGTCCACGTAGCCGGCCTTCGCCGTCCATCCGGCGAGCAGGCCCAGCGCGACCAGCATGATCAGCGCGATGACCAGGGCCGCGCCACGCTGGCGCCGGCTGGATGGAACGTCCGGGTTCATTGCGCCTCCCTGAGTCCGCTCGGGTTGACGAGGCGCACGACCTGGCTGTGCGCGCGGCGCACAAAGCCGTCGGCTGCGATCTCCAGCCGTCCCGCCCCGCCGAGCTGGAACGCCTGCGCCCCGGCGAGGCCGCCACCGGCGGTTTCGCCGGAACGGGTCACGATGTGCACCTTCATCGCCATCACGTTCTGCCAGAGCGTGGTGGCACCGGTGCCGCCGGTGGCCAGCAGGTACTGGTCCGCGCTGCCGTTGCCGTCGGTGTCGAAGCCGTACTCCAGGCGCAGCATCTCCACCCCGTCCACCAGCGGCGTGGTCACCAGGGTGTCGCCCTGCAGTTCTACCCGCTTGAGCGTCGGGATCGTGTCGCCCCCGCTGCCGCAGCGGTTGCAGCTGGCCACGTAGTAGATGCGCACGAGGTATTCGCGTGCCTGGTTGACTGTGCTGCAGCTGCGCACGCGCAGCGTGAAATCGGACGGCGTGCGGCTGAACACCAGCGGCCGGTTCGCCGGGTCGTCGACGCACAGCGAGTTCTGCACGAAGTGCCGGCGGTTGCTGCCGGTCAGCGCAGACGGCGAGACCGGTATGGTCGACAGGCGACGCACCACGACCGCGTCAGTGCCCGGGCGACGGTCGGTCAGGCAATCCAGTGGATCGGTCGCTCGGTAGCCCTGGACCGGCGCAGGCACGGTCAGCGGGGCAGCCTGAAAGCCGACGGGCGTGGTCGCGCAGGGGTCGGGCGTCGAGTAGATCGCTCCGCCCAGCGGCAGCTCGGCGAAGTAGCCCGCGAGGCGCAGTTCCTCGGTGAACAGGTCCATCGCATAGCGGCCGTTCTCTACCTGCGCGCTGGCGCGCGAGATGCCCTGGCCGGTGCGTGAGGCGTCCGCGTAGAGCGTGAGCAGCGTGGCTGCCAGCACCAGGCCGAGCGTGAGCCCGATCATCAGTTCCACCAGTGTGGCGCCGCGCTGCGTCTGCCGTCGCACCGTCAGCACCTCGGTGTCGATGCGGGTACGGCCGGATCGAGCAGCAGCGCGATGCAGACCGAAGAAGTGACGGCCCGGCGCAGCGTCTCGTCCGGGAACGCCGGTGTACCCTGACCGCAGGTGGACGCAGGCGCGCCGGTCGACGTCGTCCCGGACCATGCGACGGCGACGAGGTAGCGGTCGCTGCTGCCGGCCGCGCGGGTGATGCATCCGCGTGCCGAGAGCATCGCGCCGACCGCCGCGGTGCCGCGCAGCTCGGCCGTGCCGCGGAGCAGGTTGCCCCATTCGCACAGGTCAAGCGCCGCTCCGGTCGCGGGGCTGCAGTCGTCGACCGGGCCTTCGCCGATCAGCCCGGCGGTTACGTAGTCCCCCGCCCGCGCGCGGTTGGCGTTCAGGCGGGCGACCATGTCCTCCACCAGCACCAGCGCCTGGGTCCGCTGGCTGGTTTCGAACAGGGTGGTGGTCGCGCGCGCCTGTACGCCGAACAGGCCGAGCAGCCCGAATGCGCAGAGCGCGATGGCGATCAGTACCTCGATCATCAGTGCGCCACCCTGGCGTATCGACGGTGGCCGGTGGCGTGCCATGCGTCGCCGATGCCCGTTCATGTGCAGCTGCCGTAATGCGTGCGGGCGCGGCCCGACAGGTCCAGTTCGACGCAGCGACTCGCCTCGGCGTTGCCCACGGTGATCCGGATGTTCGAGGACAGCGCGCCGACGCGACCGTTCTCGTCGAAGGTGATCGCGTCGGGCGCATTGGCGAAGTCGACGGTCAGCGGGGGCTGGTTGCGGCTGGACAGCCGTTCGGTGCCGACCACCACTGCCCAGCCGCCCGCGAGTCCGGAGGCGCTGCCGACCAGCGACACGGGCAGGTTGCGCTTGATCGCCTCGCTGCGCGCGAGCAGCAGGTCGCTGGCGAGTTCCTGCGCCAGGCTGCGTACCTGCTGGCCGCGCAGGAAGGCAGCGAAGCCCGGCGCGGCCGAAGCCAGGATGATGGACAGCACGGCCAGCGCGGCGAGCAGTTCGGTCAGCGAGAAGCCGGATGACCGGTGTCCGTGGCCACGGGCGCTGACGCAGGGGCGCATCGCTGTCACCAGCAACTCGCGGTCGCGGCGGTTCTGGTGCCCGCCTGGTCGATGGTCAGGGTGCCGCAGCTGTCCCGTACCTGCGTCGCGCGCGGCGTGAGGGTCAGCGTGAACGTCGGCGGGGCCACGTTCGACACGGTGAGCGCCTGCGCATATGCCGTGTCGACGTTGGCGGGCGTCGGGATGCCCACCACGGCCAGCGACGTCGCGTAGGCGCGGGTGTCGAGCAGGAACTGTTGCTGCCGAGCCTGCACGGCAACCATCCACGACTGGGCCTCGGCCCGCCGCGACTTCATTACCTGGCTGGTGTACGCCGGTATCGCGATCGCCCCCAGTATGAGCAGGATGACCACGACGACGGCTGTCTCGACCAGCGTGAATCCGGCGTTCTCGGTCTTCATGATCCTCGGGGCGGGGTAGGGGCACCTGACCGGTCTACGGCGTCCGGTCGAGGAACTTTAGGGCCGTTGCCTGAAGGGGACATTAGTGCTGCGTGATGAGCAGCAAGGCCGGCGGCTTGCCGCCTGCCGGTCGCATGGCCGATACTCCGCAGGAGCCGGGGCCGCTCCGGGCCGTACGTCTCGTCCCAGGTCATTGATCCACTGGGGATTCCGAGTCCTGTGGGCTCATCGGAGGTGGCCTCGCCCCGTTCCGGCGCCACGCGCGCCAGGCAAACACCAGGGCGGACTGAATTGAGCGATCCCAACCGCGGCGCTGTTTCACTGAAGGACCTCTGCAGCGGTCCGAACACGTTCATGGGCGTACCCTGTGCCACGGAGATCGGCGGTGCACAGGCCGCGGTGCTGGGCATCCCGTTCGACGTCGGCACGCATGCGTTCCGCGTCGGCGCGCGCCAGGGCCCGGCGTCGATCCGCGAGCAGTCGCGCCTGATGCGGCACTGGAACCCGGAGTTCGCCGACTGGCCGGTGGCCGAGAAGCTCGGGCTGGTCGACGTCGGCGACGTGAAGCTGGTGCCGTCGAAGACCCATGCCGCGTTCGCGCAGATCGAGGCGGCGGTGGGCGCGATCGTCGACGGCGGCGCGGTGCCGATCACGATGGGTGCCGACGGCAGCGTCTCGCTGCCGGTGATCCGCGCGGTCGGTCGGCGCCACCGTGGCATGGCGGTACTGCATATCGACTCGCACACCGACAGTGCCGTGCCGCCGGGGCCGGACGAGCACAACGCCGGCACCCAGTTCCATCATGCGGCGGTCGAGGAACTGGTCGACACCACACGCAGCTGGCATGTCGGCGTACGCGGCACGGTGTTCCGCCCGGGCGGCTTCGACCACACGCTCGAACTCGGCTACAACGTCATCACGATGAGCCAGCTGATGGCGCGCGGCATCCCGGCGGTGATGGCCGAACTGCGGCGCGAACTCGAGGGCCGGCCGGTGTACCTGTGCCTGGACATGGACGCGTTCGATCCGTCCTGCGCGCCCGGCGTGTGCGCCCCGAGCTGGGGTGGGCTCTCCGCGCGCGAGGGCATCGACATGTTCCGCCGGCTGCACGGGCTGGACATCGTCGCGGTGGACGTGAACACCGTGAGCCCGCCGCACGACGTGAACGGCATGGCCGCCTTCCTGGCCGCGAACATGATGTTCGAGGGCATGATGCTGGTGGCCGCCAGGCGCTTCCCCGGCGAGGTGCGCCGGTTCGAGCTGGCTGGCGCCTGAGGCGGCGCCGCGCCAGACCGAGCCCATACGTATCCATCCGAACGCAGGAACATCCCATGTCCACAGCCCATCCCCCCATCACCCTGCGCTTCGGCGGCTACCAGATGCCGGCGTCGATCCACAACCAGGCCGCACGCCATTTCGGCGAGCGCCTGGTCGCACGGCTGGGCGCCGACCGCATACGCTTCGAACTGATCGGCAACGTGCTCGATCTTGGTCGCCCGTCGGGCGCCCTGCCTTCGATGGTCGAGACCGGCGAGCTCGAGGCCTGCTACATCTCGTCGGTGCGCTTCACCGGTCCGGTGCCCGAGTTCGGCGCGCTGGAACTGCCGTTCATCGTGCGCGACCGGCCGACGGTGCATGCGGCGTTCGACGGCGAGCTGGGCGCCCTGCTCGAGGCCGGGATGCATGCGAAGACCGGCGTGCGCCTCCTCGGACTGTGGGACAACGGCTTCCGGCACCTTTCGAACAAGGTGCGCCCGATCCGCACGCCCGAGGATTGCCGCGGGCTGACCATCCGCACCCAGATGAGTGCGCTGCATGAGGAGCTGTTCGCCGCGCTCGGCTTCCGGCCGATCCCGGTCGACGTGAAGGAGTTCGTCGAGCAGGTCGCCGGGCCGCGCTTCGACGCCCAGGAGAATCCGCTGACCAACACCTGGAACTTCGGCGTTCAGAACTACCATCGCTACATGACGCTGACCGGCCACCTGTTCGGCGGCACCGCCTTCATCCTGAATGCACGCGTGTTCGATGGCTGGCCGGCCGACGTGCAGCAGGCGGTGCTCGATGCCGCCCGCGAAGCCACCGTTCACCAGCGCGCGCTCGCCGGCGCCGAGGACGCCTTCGTGCTTTCGCAGATCGATCCAGCGAAGAACGAGGTGATCGTGCCCACAGCGGCAGAGCGGCAGGCCTTCATCGACGCAGCCGAGCCCGTGATTGCCCGCCACCGTGGCGGCTTCGACCCCAGAATCCTCTCCTGGCTTTCCTGAAAACCCGGGTCAGACACGGATTTCAAAAACCCGGGTCAGACACGGATTCCCGCTCTCCCGCTCCCGCTCTCCCGCTCCCGCTCGCCGGAAAATGCGTGTCTGACCCGGGTTTCAGGGGGGGGCTGGGCTACTTGCGCCAGAACACTGGCGTGAACACGATCAGCAGGGTGAACAGCTCCAGCCGGCCGAGCAGCATCGCGAAGGTGCACACCCAGGTCTGGAAGTCGGACAGGCCCTGGTAGTTGCCGGCCGGGCCTACCTCGCCCAGGCCGGGGCCCATGTTGTTGACGCTGGCGACTACCGCGGTGAACGCGGTCAGCACGTCGAGTCCGCTGGCGACCATCGCCAGCGTGAGGGTCACGATGATCGCGATGTAGACGAACAGGAACGCGAGCACGGCGAACACGACATTGTTCGGCACCACCGCTCCGCCGAACTTGACCTGCGTGTAGGCGCTGGGATGCAGGATGCGGATGAACTCGCGGTACACCTGCTGGTACAGGATGGCGGCGCGCACCATCTTGATACCGCCGCCGGTCGACCCGGCGCTGGTGCAGAAGCTCGACAGGAAGATCATCCACAGGCCGGTGATCATCGGCCAGAGTGCGTAGTCGGTGCTGGCGAAGCCGGTGGTGGTCGCAATCGACACCGTGTTGAAGGTCGCGTAGCGCAGTGCGGTGGCGAAATCCGGGTACACCTGCTTATGCCAAAGGTACAGCGCGATGGCGAGCGCGCTGCCGAGGGTCACCAGCAGGAACAGCCTGGCCTCCTGGTCGCGACGGTATGGCTGTGTAGAGCGTGCGCGGAACGCACCGAAGTGGGTGGCGAAGTTGATGCCCGCCGCCAGCATGAAGACGGTCGACACCACCTCGATCGCCACCGAGTCGAAGGCGCCGAAGCTCGCGTCGTAGCTGGAGAATCCCCCGAGCCCCATGGTCGAGAACATGTGCATCATCGCGTCTAGCGGCTGCATGCCAGCCAGCCAGTAGGCGAGCATGCAGGCGGCCGACACCAGACCGTACACCAGCCACAGCCCCTTGGCGGTCTCGGCCAGGCGCGGCGTGAGCCGCGTGTCCTTCATCGGCCCCGGCGTCTCTGCCTTGAACAGCTGCCGGCCGCCGACACCTAGCAGGGGGAGCACCGCGACCGCGAGCACGATCAGGCCCATGCCGCCCATCCAGACCAGCTGTGTGCGCCAGACGTTGATCGACACCGGAAGCGTCTCGAGCCTGGTCAGCACGGTCGAGCCCGTGGTGGTTATGCCGGACACCGCCTCGAAGTAGGCGTCGGTGAAGCTGAGCCCGTCGATCATGCGCAGCAGCGGCAGGGTCGCGAACGCCGGCAGGACCGTCCAGACCAGCACCACCAGCAGGAAGGCGTCGCGCACCTCGAGTTCACGCTTGTATCGGGACGTGGCAAGCCAGGCAACCGCACCGCAGCCGCAGGTCGCCAGCATCGCCACGCCGTAGGCATGGGTGGCGCCATCGCCCGTCCACCCGGACACCAGCAGCGGGAAGGCCATGGTGGCGCCGAAGATCAGCGTCACCACGCCCAGCGCGCTTATGACCGAGAGGTTGCGCCGCAGTCCGCTGGCGGCGAAGTCCGGCGAGCGGAGCCTGGTCATCCTAGAAAAAGCCTACCCCGACGGAAAACAGCTTCTCGATCTTCGGCACCAGTTGTTTCGATACCGCGAACACGATCACGTGGTCGTTCTTTTCGATCACCGTATCGTGGTGGGCGATGATCACGGTGTCGTCTTCGCCGATCGGGCAGGCGATCTCGTCGTCGGCCAGTGGTACGGCGCGGCGCACGATCGCCGCGATCGTGGCACCTCTGGGCAACGGGATGTCCTCGACCTTGCGGCCGACCACTTTCGATGACCGTGTATCGCCGTGCGCGATGATTTCCAGTGCCTCGGCTGCGCCCCTTCGCAGCGAATGCACGGCGGCGCAGTCACCCCGGCGCACATGGGTGAGCAGCGTGCCGATCGTGGTGTTCGCCGGCGAGATCGCGATGTCGATCTGGCCACCGTGCACCAGGTCGACGTAGGCGCTGCGGTTGATGAGGGTGATCACCCGCCGCGCCCCCATGCGCTTGGCGAGCAGCGAGGACATGATGTTGTTCTCGTCGTCGTTGGTCAGCGCGCAGAATACGTCCATCTCGCCGACGTGCTCGGTGTCGAGCAGCTCTTCGTCGGTGGAGTCGCCGATCAGGATCAGCGTGCTGTCGAGTTCCTCGGACAGGCGCTCGCCGGCCCGCTTGTTCAGTTCGATCAGCTTCACCTGGTAGCTGGATTCGAGCGCCTTCGCCAGCCTGGAGCCGATGTTGCCGCCACCGGCGATCATCACCCGCTTCACCGGCCGGTCCATCCGGCGCAGTTCGCGCAGCACGGTGCGGATGTTCTCGCGAGCGGCGAGGAAGAATACTTCGTCGCCGTGCTCGATCACCGTGTCGCCGGTCGGGATCAGCGGCGAGTCGCCGCGGAAGATCGCGGCCACGCGGCTGTCGACGTCCGGTATGTGCTCGCGGATCTCCGACAGCGGGCGACCGACCAGCGGGCCGCCGGTGAAGGCCTTCACCGCCACCAGCCTTACGCGGCCGTTGGCGAAATCCACCACCTGCAGCGACTCGGGGAACTCGATCAGCTTGGTGATGTACTCCGTGACGATCTGTTCCGGGCAGATCGTCACGTCTATGGCGAAGTTGTCGCCTTCGAACACCTCGGGGTGGCCGAGGTAGTCCTGTGAGCGGATGCGCGCGATGCGCGTGGGCACACGGAAAAGCGTGGCGGCGATCTTGCAGGCGACCATGTTCGTCTGGTCGCTCTGCGTCACCGCCAGGATCAGGTCGGCGTCATCTGCCCCGGCGGCACGCAGGATCGACGGGTGCGCTGCGTTGCCTTCCACCGTGCGCAGGTCGAGATGGTCCGCGAGGCTGCGCAACCGTTCCCCGTCCATGTCGACGATCGTGATGTCGTTCGCCTCAGAGACGAGGCTTTCGGCGACGGTCGAACCGACCTGGCCGGCGCCGAGGATGACGATCTTCATCGGACGTACGTTCCCTGGATGTACCTGGAGGGGGCTTCCGCGCTGCGAGCGATCAGGCCGACGGACGGTTCGCGCGCAGCCAGTCCTTCCATTCGCCGAACAGCGCAGGGTCGAGCGCGGCGATCACGGATTTCTCCCAGACCGGCCCGTCCCAGAAATCGTCGTGGTCGAGCGATGCACAGTACCCGCCCGCTTCCCGAAAGATCAGCCATCCTGCTGCGTAGTCCCAGAGCTTCTGACCGCCGTGAAGATACACGTCAAAGCGTCCGGCTGCCGCATAGCACCACTCCAGGGCGCTCGAGCCGTAGTTCCGCTGGGAACAGTAGGGGGCCCGGGCGGTCAGCCGGGCTGCCAGTGCCCGGTCGATCCGTTTGAACTCGATCCCGGCCATCGCCTGGCGCAGCGCGACGCTGCGCCGCTGCAGCGGCAACGGCTTGTCGTTCAGCCACGCGCCCAAGCCGTCCTCGGCCTGGAAGGCTTCATCGGCCACCGGATCGTAGATCACGCCCAGCACCGGCCGACCGGCGCGTACCAGCGCCACCGAGATCGCGAACGACGGCAGTCCGCAGGTGAAGTTCGACGTACCGTCGATCGGGTCGACGCACCACACCGTGCCGGTGCCGCTGGCCCAGGCGGCCTGCTGTTCGTCCTCCGGCATCTCCTCGCCGACCAGGCCGCAGTCGACCAGACCGCGCAGCAGCGGCGCGAGCGCATGCTGCGCGGCGATATCCGCTTCGGTCACGACGCTGCCGTCGACCTTGCGCGACTGTCGGGTATTCAGGAAGCGCGGCATCACCTCGCGTTCGGCCACCCCGCGCACCACGTCGACCGTGGCCCGCAGCAGCGCGGACGGCCGGTCGACGGTGGCGAGCGATCCGGCCGGGTCGGCGGGGCGGGCAGGGTCGGAAGGCTTGGCAGGCTGTGGCATGGATGGGATCGCCGGGTTCGGTGCGATCGCGCGTGCCGCGCAAGGGGTGCTTGTGCGGCACGGCGGGTGTGTAGAATCGGACGACTCTACCATTGCGCTGGAGCGGTCCCGCCACCGGCGGCCTGTCCCGACCCCAGGATACGGATGCTCACGCCCCGGTTTCACTGCCCGCAGGCCGTTCCCGGGCTCGCCCGCGGCACCCGGGTCGAGCTGCCGCCCGACGCCGCCCATCATGCGATGCGAGTGTTGCGCCTGCGTGAGGGCCAGCCGGTCGCGGTCTTCTGCGGCCACGGCGGTGAGTACGAGGGCGAGCTCGAGGCCGCGCGCGGGAAGTCGGCAGCGGTGGTGCTGGGTGCGTTCCACGCCTGCGACCGTGCGCCGCGGCTGGACGTTCACGTGCAGCAGGCGGTGGTCGCGACCGAGAAGATGGACTGGGTGGTCGAGAAGGCGGTCGAGCTCGGCGCGCACCGGTTCACGCCAGTGCTGGCCGAGCGCAGCGTGGTCCGGCTGAACGGCGAGCGGGCGGCCCGGCGCGCGGCGCACTGGCAGGCGCTCGCGGTCTCGGCCAGCGAGCAGTGCGGCCTGAACCGGCTGCTCGAGGTACGGCCAGTGCAGGCGCTGGACGCCGCGTGTGGTGGACCGCACGAAGCCGGAGCCTTGCTGTGCATGCTCGATCCTGAAGGTGAGCACCCGCTCACGGCCTTGGTCGCGGGGGCGGCCAGCGCGGCACCCGACGCGGTCGTGCCGCGGTCGCTGGTACTGCTGGTCGGTCCGGAAGGCGGTTTCTCGCCGGCCGAGGCTGCGCTGGCCCGAGCGGCCGGCTATGTCCGGGCTACCCTCGGGCCTCGGGTACTGCGCACCGAGACCGCCGCGCTGGCGGCGCTGGCCGCGCTGCGCGCCACCCTCGATGACTTCTCCCCGTCTTCCCGCCCCGCCCCGGCCCTGCTCCCCGAGCCCGCATGAACACTTCGCCACCTTCATTCGTCACCTGGTTTCGCGCCGCGGCGCCGTATATCCATGCCTTCCGTGGCAAGACCTTCGTGGTTGCATTCGGCGGCGAGGTGGTCGACGAAGGGCAGCTCGCCCACCTGTCCCACGACGTTGCACTGCTCGCCAGCCTGGGCGTGCGGCTGGTGCTGGTGCACGGCGTGCGGCCGCAGCTCGAAACGCTGATGGTCCGCCAGGGCATCGAGCCGCAGTACGCGAACGGGCTGCGCGTGACCGACGACGCGGTGATGGGCTGCGTGAAGCAGGCCAACGGTATCGTGCGCATCGAGATCGAGGCGCTGCTGTCGACCGGTCTGCCGAACACGCCGATGGCCAATGCCGCGGTGAACGTGGCCAGCGGCAACTTCGTGGTGGCGTGCCCACGCGGCGTCTTCGACGGCGTTGACCTCAAGTACACCGGTGCCGTACGCAAGGTCGACGTGCCGGCGTTGCGCGGCCGGCTGGATGCCGGCGAGATCGTGCTGGTGTCGCCGCTCGGCTACTCCCCCACCGGCGAGGCGTTCAACCTCACGGTCGAGGATGTCGCCACCTCGGTCGCCACCGCGCTGGCCGCCGAGAAGCTGATCTTCATGATCGACGGGCCGGGCGTGCAGCGCGGGCGCGGCCGGCTGCTGCGCGAACTGACCCTGTCCAGCGCCGAGGCGTGGATCGCCCGCTCGAAGAAGAAGACCGACCCGGCCCTCGGCCGCGCGAGCGACATCGACCGCTTCCTGCCGGCGGCGATCGACGCCTGCCGCCGAGGCGTCGCCCGTGCGCACCTCGTGAGTCGGCACGTCGATGGCGCGCTGCTGCTGGAACTCTTCACCCACCACGGCATCGGCACGATGATCTCGCGCGACTCGCTCGAGCGGCTGCGTCCGGCGCGCATCGACGACGTGGGCGCGGTGCTGCAACTGATCGCCCCGCTGGAGGCCGAAGGCACTTTGGTCAAGCGCGGGCGGGAACGGATCGAGCGCGAGATCGGCTACTTCACCGTGATCGACCACGACCGGCGGCTGATCGGCTGCGCGGCGCTGTATCCGTTTCCCGCTGCGCGCGCGGCGGAGCTCGCCTGCCTGGTCGTGCATCCCGACCACCGCAACGCCGGCCACGGCGAGGCGCTGCTGCTGCACATCGAGGCGCGTGCCCGCGCGCAGAAGCTCGACAAGCTGTATGCGCTGACCACCCATACCGCGCACTGGTTCGTGGAGAACGGGTTCCACGAAGTGGATGTCGGAGAACTGCCGGCCGAGCGTCGCCAGCTCTACAACTGGCAGCGCCGCTCGAAGGTCTTCGTCAAGGCCCTCTGAAACCCGGGTCAGACACGCATTTCCAAATGCGTGTCTGACCCGGGTTTCAGCGCCTGGGTTTCGAGCAGGGGCCCGGGCGATCAGAATTCCTGCGGGACGATGCCGGCTTCCTTGACGACGCGGCGCCACTGGGCGACTTCGGAGGCGAGGAACTTCTGGGCGTCCGCAGCGGCCATGATCTCGACCGGGGTGCCGACCTCGAGGATCTTCTGTGCCACGTCCGGCCGGCGCAGCACCTTGTGCAGCGTCCCCTCGATCTGCCTGACCAGCGCCGGGGCCATGCCGCCGGGCGCGGCCATCGCTTGCCAGCCACGGGCCTCGAATCCGGGGGCGACGGTCTCGGCAAAGGTGGGCGCGTCCGGGAAACGGTCCCAGCGTTTCGCGGAGGTGACGCCGATCACCCGCAGCCTGCCGCTGTCCAGGTGCGGCCGTACCTCGGCGAAGGTGCCGAACATCATCGGTACCTCGCCCTGGGCCACCGCCATCGGCGTGCTGGTGCCGCCCTTGTACGCGACATGGCTGAGCTTCGTCTTCGTCTGCGCCTGGAAGCGTTCGGCAACCAGGTACATGCCGGTGCCCACGCCGGCGGTGGCGAACAGCAGCTTGCCCGGATCCTGGCGCGCGGTGGCGACCAGTTCCTGCAGCGTCTTCACCTTCGACGCCGGCCCGACCGCCACCAGGTAGGGCGCGCTGCTCACCAGTGTGAGCATGGTGAAGTCCTTGACCGCGTCGTAGGGCAGCTTCGTGTACATCGCCGGCGCGGTGGCATGGCCGGCGGCCATCGAGAACAGGGTGTAGCCGTCGGGCGCGGCCTTGGCGACGATCGAGGCGGCGAGTGTGCCACCCGCGCCGGGCCGCATGTCGATCACCACCGGCTGGCCGGTCTCCTCGGCCAGCCCGGCACCGACGATACGCGCCTGCAGGTCGACGTTGCCGCCGGCGGTGAAGCCGTGGATCTGCCGGATCGGCCGGTCCGGCCACTGCCGCTGGGCTGTTGCCTCGTCCGCCGGCAGCGCCAGGGCCAGAGCGAGCGGCAGCAGCGCGCGCGCGGCCGTCGCAGCGTGCGCTCGTCCGGCGCCATGTTCCGTGGCGGATGCATGCAAGACCCGCAGGCCGGGCGCATGTGAAGCGGTCGGGTGGGCGGCGGCGTTCGTCGATGCAGCAGGCATCATGGCCTCTCTCCGGCGGGTGCGGGTTGGTAGCGATAGTCGCCCCGCGCCATCAGCGCACGGCGTGATTCGAGCAGCGCGGCCTGGTGGCGCGCCAGCGCATCCGGGTCGAACAGCAGGCGGCCGTCACGCTTGACCCATTCGCCGCCGATCATCACCGAATGCACGTCCGAGTTCTCGGCATGGAGCACGACCACGTGGTACGGGTCGCCGCCGGGCACCGCCGGGAAGACGTTCATCGTGTGGGTGTCGACCAGGATGAGGTCGGCCTCCTTGCCCGGGGTGAGCGAGCCGATCCGGTGGTCCAGGCGCAGCGCCTTCGCGCCGCCGATCGTGGCCCACTCGACCGCGTCCCGCGTGCGCGTGGCATGGTGTTCCGACGGCCAGGCGCCGCGCGCGGCCAGTTCGCGGTTGTCCGCCTCGCGCTGGTGTGCGAATGCATGGCGCAGTTCCAGCAGCATCGCGCTGTTGAAATACACGCACACGTCGGTGCCAAGCGAGGGCATGCCGCCGGCCTTCGCGACCCGACCGAGCATGCCGATGCGCTCGCTGTTCATCATCTCGGCGAGGTCGGTCGCGGTGATGCTGCACCCATGGTCGAGCACCATCTTCAGCTCGTCGTCGTCCAGCCCGTTGCCGTGCGCGATGTTGTGGTCCGGGCCGAGCAGGCCTTCCTTCGCCAGCCGCCAAAGGCCGTCCTCGTTCCTCCGCTTGCCGCGCCGGCCCCAGGTGTGTGCCGAGTGCACGATGCCGAACTCGCGCGCCAGGCGCATCTCGTCACGCGCGACCTCGTAGGTCGCGATGTCCGGGCCGAGCGTGGCCATGCCCAGGGTGATCCGGCCCTCGTCGTTCGACAGCCGCCCCTTGCGCAGGCGCACCAGCTCCTCGCGCGGGTAGGGCACCTCCCAGTACGGCGTCGAGGTCCCCGAGGCATCCGGCGGCGGCTTGTGGGTGCCGCGCGCGAACACCGCGCGCAGGCCGGTGGCGGCGATCCCGTCGATCGCCGCATCGGTCATCGCGGCGTCGCGCACCACGTGGCACCAGTCGAGCACCGTCGTCGTCCCGCCGTTGATCTGGTTCAGCGAGCCGATCAGGTTGGCCACGTGCACGTCATCGGCCTCGTAGCGCGTGGCCAGGTTGCGGTGGACGTTGCCGTGGTAGTCGCGCGAGCTGATCCAGTCCCCGCCCAGGCCGCGCAACGGGATCTCCCACAGGTGCACGTGTGCGTTCACGAAACCGGGCAGCACGATCATGCCGGAGGCATCGACCACTTCGGTGCCGTCCGGGCCCGGATCGATGTGGGCGCCCACGGCCGCGATGCGCGAGCCCTCGACCAGCAGGTCGCCCTGCTCGAAGTCACCGAGCCGCGAGTCCATCGTCAGCAGCGTCGCGCCACGGATCAGCAATCGTCGCATTCGGGCCTCCTTCTTGCTGCAGTGCAGGGGCGTTATCTCCGGCGCGACTGAACGGGCGCCGGCGCGCTCCTCGATCGATCGACAGTGTCACGACAGGCGCAACGCCCGTCAAGGGCGGGCGGCGATTACACTTGACTGGCGATCCTGCAAGTTCCAGGGAGTACCTATGCCCCGTACCGTCCACTGCATCAAGCTCGGCCGCGATGCCGATGGCCTCGATTTTCCTCCGTACCCGGGGGCGCTCGGCCAGCGCATCTTCGAGAGCGTCTCTAAGGAAGCCTGGCAGTTCTGGCTCGAGCACCAGAAGCGGCTGGTCAACGAGAACCGGCTGAATCTCGCCGACCCGAAGGCGCGCAAGTACCTCGCGACCCAGATGGAGCAGCACTTCTTCGGTGCCGGTGCTGACGAAGCGCAGGGCTTCGTGCCGCCGCCGGCCTGACCGCCCGGGAGGGTCCATGTCATCTGCCTGAAACACGGGTCCCCTAACCTTCGCGCTCCCATCCTGCAAGAGCGCGCCATTTGAGCACCGTCGCGGTGAAAAAGAAGCGCCTGCCTCCGCCGGATCACTTCCTCAACCGGGAACTGGGTCTGCTTGCGTTCAACGCGCGGGTGCTCGAGGAAGCGGAGAACCGGAAGAACCCACTGCTCGAGCGGCTGCGCTTCCTGTGCATCGTGTCGAGCAACCTCGACGAGTTCTTCGAGATCCGGGTGGGCGGGCTGAAGGAGCAGATCACGCTGGGTGCCACGACCACCCAGCCTGACGGCATCTCGCCGCGGCAGCTGTTCCCGCTGGTGGCGCAGCGCGCGCATGAACTGGTCGAGCGCCAGTACCGTCTGCTGAACGACGAACTGCTGCCCGGGCTGGCTGCCGAGGGCATCTGCTTCCTGCGCCGTGGCGGCTGGACGCCCGCCCAGCAGGAATGGGTGCGTGCGTACTTCTTCCGCGAGGTGATGCCGGTCCTCACGCCGATCGGCCTGGACCCGGCGCATCCGTTTCCGCGCGTGCTGAACAAGTCGCTCAACTTCGCGGTCGAGCTCGAGGGCAAGGACGCCTTCGGCCGCCGCTCCGGAACCGCGATCGTGCAGGCGCCGAGGGTGCTGCCGCGGGTGGTTCGGCTTCCACCGCAGGTGGCCGGCTGTGCGAACGGCTTCGTGTTCCTGTCCGCGGTGTTGCACGCGAACATGCGCGAGCTGTTCGCCGGCATGCAGGTGCTCGGCTCCTACCAGTTCCGCGTCACGCGCAACAGCGACCTGTTCGTCGACGAAGAAGAGGTCAAGAACCTGCGTATCGCTCTGCAGGGCGAGCTGCCCCAGCGGCACTTCGGCAACGCGGTGCGGCTGGAGGTCGCCGACAACTGTTCGGAGGCGATGGTCGCTTTCCTGCGCACGCAGTTCAACCTCGGCGAGGAGGACATCTACCGCGTGCCCGGACCGGTGAACCTGGTGCGCCTGATGCAGGTGCCCGACTGGGTCGACCGTCCGGACCTGATGTTCAAGCCGGTCACCCCTTCGGTGCCGGTGGCGCTGTCGCGGCGCACCGACGTGTTCGAGGCGATCCGCCGCGGCGACATCCTGCTGCACCATCCGTTCCAGTCATTCGCGCCGGTGGTCGAGTACGTCCGGCAGGCGGCGGCCGATCCGGCGGTGGTCGCGATCAAGCAGACGATCTACCGCACCGGCAACGAATCGGTGCTGATGGAAACGCTGGTGGCTGCTGCGCGCAGTGGCAAGGAAGTCACCGTGGTGGTCGAACTGCTCGCCCGCTTCGACGAAGAGGCCAACATCGGCTGGGCATCGCGGCTGGAGCAGGCCGGCGCGCATGTCGTCTACGGCGTGGTGGGCCACAAGACGCATGCCAAGATGTCCCTGGTGGTGCGCCGAGAAGAGGGCGAACTGCGGCGCTACGCGCATGTCTCGACCGGCAACTACCACGTGCGTACAGCGGGCCTGTACACCGACCTCGGCCTGTTCACCTGCAACGAGCAGGTCTGCTCGGACGTGAACGAGACGTTCAAGCAGCTCACCGGGCTGGGCAAGGCGAGCCGGCTGCACCACCTGTGGCAGGCACCGTTCACGCTGCACGCGAACATCATCGCCGCGATCAACGAAGAGGCGAAGGCGGCGCGTGCCGGGCGGCGGGGGCAGATCGTCGCCAAGATGAACGCGCTGCTCGAGCCGCAGGTGATCGAGGCGTTGTACCGGGCCTCGCAGGCGGGCGTGAAGATCGACCTGGTCGTACGCGGCGTTTGCGCGCTGCGCCCCGGCGTGCCGGGCCTGTCCGAGAACATCCGGGTGCGCTCGGTGCTCGGGCGTTTCCTCGAGCATTCACGGGTGTTCTGGTTCCATGCAGGTGGCAAGGACAACGTGTACCTGTCGAGCGCCGACTGGATGGATCGCAACTTCTTTCGCCGCGTCGAGATCTGCGTGCCGGTGCTCGACCTGCGGCTGAAGCGGCGCGTCATCGCCGAGGCCCTGCGTCCCTACCTGCGCGACAACCAGGGTTCCTGGGAGATGAACGCCGACGGCGTCTACCGCCGGCGCAGCGCGGCGCGCAGCCGGCCGTACTCGGCGCAGCAGGCGCTGCTGGCCGAGCTGGCGCCCTCGCCCTTGCCGGCTGCGGGCCGGTAGCCGGGCACCGAGACCGGTCGGGCGAATCCCATGGCCGTCGAGACCGAACTCCGCTTCCAGCTCGACGCGCGTCGCGCGCGCGCGATCCTCGCGGACCCGCGGATCGTGGCTGGGCTGCGCCGGCAGCCGCTGTCGAGCGTCTACTTCGACACCCCCGAGTTCACGCTCGTCGGACGCCGCGCCGGCCTGCGGCTGCGTCGGGCGGGGCGCCGCTGGTTACAGACCTTCAAGTGCGAACTGCCGGACGGTCCGGAGCATCGACGTGGCGAATGGGAGTGGCCGGTGCCGCGCGCCGCGCTCGACTTCGAACTGCTGGCCGCGACCCCACTCGGCGATTGGTTCGCCCGCCTGCGCAACCAGGAAGCGTTGCGCCCGGTGTTCGAGACCCGCTTCACCCGGGCCAGTGCGCTGGTCGAGCACGAGGGAGCTACCATCGAACTCGCGATCGACCGCGGCAGCGTGTTGGCGGGCGAACGCAGCGAGCCGATCCTGGAGCTCGAGCTCGAACTGAAGGAAGGCCCGGTCGACGGCCTGCACGCCTTCGCGCTGGCGCTCAACCGCGACCATGCACTGATGCCCGAGCCGCGCAGCAAGGCCGCGCGCGGGTTCATGCTGTCGACCGGTGCGCTGGCCGGGCCGGTGCGCGCGCGCCGGCTGGCGATCGACCCCGAGGCGACCGCCGAGCAGGCGTTTGTCGTCGTGATCCTCGACTGCCTCGCGCACCTGCAGGCCAACGTGCCGGGCGCACGAATCGGCGAGGACCCCGAGTACGTGCACCAGGTGCGGGTTGCCCTGCGCCGGATGCGCTCGGCACTGGTGACCTTCCGCCGGGCGATCCCGCGTGCGTCGAGCGATTCGATCTCGGCCGCGGCCCGCCGGCTCGCCTCGGCGCTGGGCGAGGCGCGCGACCTCGACGTTTTCGAGGCGGGTACGCTGGCGCCGCTGGCGGCGGCTGGCCATGCGACCCGCCTGGCCAGCGCGTTCGAGCGCCTGCATGTGCTGCAGGCGCGTGCGCGACAGCACGCGGGCGAGGCACTGTCACCGCCGGGCTACACCGCGTTCGTGCTCGAACTGCTGCGGTGGATCGATGCGGCGCCGTGGCGCCGGCTCGCCGCGCCAGCCACTCCGGGCGTCCAGGAGCCGGTCGGCGGACGTCGATCCGCGGGCGCGGACGACCTGCCACCGGCGGCTGAAGGCCCGACGTCGGTACCGGATGATCGTCCTGAACTTCGCCGGCAGCGGTCCGCCGTTCGCCGGTTCGCCGCACGCACGCTTGAGCGCCGACGCCGCGCGGTGCTCGCGATCGGTGGTCGGCCCTCCACGCTCGACGCCGAGGCGCGCCACGAGTTGCGCATCGCGGTGAAGAAGCTCCGCCATGCCGCCGAGGCATTTGCGTCGCTCCATGCCGCGCCGAAGGCCCGGGACGCCAGTGCCGGCCGGACCGGCGGCAAGGCGGACAAGCGCCGCAAGGCCGCCTCGGCCAGCCTCGCAGCGATGGCACGGCTGCAACAATCGCTGGGCACACTCAACGATATGGCTACCTCCGAACGACTGCTCGTACAGGGAAAAGGCATGCCCTTTGATGGTGCGATCGACGAGGCGGGTCTCGCGCTGCTCGCCGGCTGGCGGCTCGGCACCTGTGCCGCGGCGCTCGAAGAGGCCGACCAGGCTTGGGACCGGTTCCGTGACGCCAGACGGTTCTGGTAGATGGGAAAGCGCGCGGCCATGAACCTGATCCTCTGGCGCCATGCCGAAGCCGAAGAAGCAGAGGGCGGTAATGACCTGGCGCGCGCACTCACCGCCAAGGGTCAGCGCCAGTCCAAGCGCGTCGCCGCCTGGCTGGAGGCGCGCCTGCCCGAACGGTACAAGGTGCTGTGCTCACGCGCCCGGCGTTCGCAGGACACCGCGCGCGCGCTCACCGACCGGTTCAAGGTCGACCCGAACCTCGACCCGGGCGCCTCGTACGCCTCGGTGCTCGCCGCCGTCGACTGGCCGCATGGTGCCGGCACGGTGATCGTCGTCGGTCACCAGCCGACCCTGGGCGCAGTCGCCTCGATGCTGCTGGCCGGCGAGCCGGCCGACTGGACCATCCGCAAGGGCGCGCTCTGGTGGATCGCCTACCGCGAACGCGACACCGGCGGCGAGACGTCGCTGCGCGTGGCCGTACCCCCCGACCTGCTCTGATGCCCCTTCGGGGTCAGACACGCATTCCCAAAAACAGGGTCAGACACGCATTCCCGGCGGGTGCGCGCGAAAACAGGGTCAGACACGGTTTTCTTGGCTGACCGCGTGTCTGACCCTGCCCCATGCTGCCCCATGGACCCTGCTCCATCGGAAACCGTGTCTGACCCTGTTTTCGATACCGGTGCAGACTGTGGGTCCTGGCACCGATTTTCCGTGGAGGGGTGACGCATGTTCGAATCCGCCGAGGTGGGCCATCGCGTCGACCGTGACGCGTATCGCAAGCGCGAGCCGGCGCTGCGCGCGGCCCTGCTGCAGGCGCAGGTCGATCTCGGCGTGCATCGCCGCTTCCCGGTGCTGGTGGTGATCGGCGGTGTCGACGGTGCCGGCAAGGGCGAGACAGTCAACCTGCTCAACGAGTGGATGGATCCGCGGCACATCCATACCCACGCGTTCGGCACGGCGTCGGACGAGGAGTCCGAACGCCCGCGCATGTGGCGCTTCTGGCGCGTGCTCCCGCCCAGCGGCAGCATCGGCATCCTGTTCGGAGCGTGGCACACGCAGCCGGTGCTCGACCGGGTGTACCGGCGCAGCAATGCGGACCACTTCGAGCAGCAGCTGCAGGAGGTCCAGCGCTTCGAGCGGATGCTGGTCGACGAAGGCGTGCTGCTGCTGAAGTTCTGGTTCCACCTGTCCAAGAAGGACCAGAAGGCGCGCCTGAAGTCGCTGGAGAACGATCCGCTGACCCGCTGGCGGGTGACGCGTGAGGACTGGCGCCGATTCGAGCATTACGATCGGTTCCGCAAGGTGTCCGAGGTATTAGTGCGCCGCACCTCCACCGCCGCCGCGCCCTGGAACGTGGTCGAAGGCGTGGACGAGTGCTATCGCAGCCTCGCCGTCGGCGAGACCCTGCTCGCGGCGATGCGCGCGCGGCTCGATGCGGCGGGCGACGGTCATCGGGCTGGCTCCGCACGCACGGCACCGGCGGGGTCCGGCCCGCGATCGGGAGGCATGGCTGCTGCCATCGTCGCCGCGACCGCCCCGAGTACAGTCAACGACACGACCCAGGGAAGCACCAGCCGCAGCGCCAGCGGCTCGGTCGCCGGCCTGCCCCTGCTCGATGACCGCAACGTGCTGTCCACGCTCCAGCTCGACCAGCCGATGATGCGTGAGGTCTACGAGCCGGCCCTCGAACTGCTTCAGGGGCGGCTCAACCAGCTGTCGCGCGACCGTCGCTTCCGGTCACGCTCGGCGGTGGTGGTATTCGAGGGCAACGACGCTGCCGGCAAGGGCGGTGCGATCCGGCGCGTCACCGCGGCGCTCGATGCGCGGCAGTATCAGGGCATCCCGGTCGCCGCGCCGAACGAGACCGAGCGCGCGCACCCCTATCTCTGGCGCTTCTGGCGCGACCTGCCGCGCCACGGCCGATTCGCGCTGTTCGACCGATCCTGGTACGGCCGGGTTCTGGTCGAGCGGGTGGAGGGCTATTGCAGCGAGGTCGACTGGCGGCGTGCCTATGGCGAGATCAACGAGTTCGAGGCGGAACTCGATGCACATGGCGCGATCGTCGTGAAGTTCTGGCTGCAGGTGAGCAAGGCGGAGCAGTTGCGCCGGTTCCGCGAGCGCGAGCAGGTGGCGTTCAAGAACTTCAAGATCACGTCGGACGACTGGCGCAATCGCCGGCGATGGGATGCCTACCAGCAGGCCGTCTGCGAGATGGTCGAGCGCACCTCGACCGGCGTCGGTCCGTGGACCCTGGTCGAGGCGGACAACAAGCTCTACGCACGCATCAAGGTGCTGGCCACGCTGGTCGAGCGGATCGAGCAGGCACTTGACTGAAACGGGCAGGCCGCGGTGGGCGATGCGGCCGCTGACGGCGAGGGTGGTCGCACCCGCCGGCCTGGTCAGGGATACATCGACCAGCCGACACGCCCGGTGCGCGCACGGAACAGGTGGCCCTCGGTGGTGGTGACGAACAGGGTGGTCATGTCCGCTCCGCCGAATGCACAGTTGGTCGGCCGGATCGCCGGTACCGGGTGGGTTTCCAGTACCCGTCCGGTCGGCGAGAACACGTAGATCATCGGTCCGGCACCGGCCACTTCCCACCCGGCGGTGGCTACGATGTTGCCGTCGCGGTCCAGGCACATGCCGTCGATGCCGCGGTGCATGCCGCGTGCATCCTCGCCCCAGGTGAACAGCGTGGTGAAGGTGCCCAGGCTGCCGTCGTCGAGGATCGGGTAGGCACGCAGTTCGCGCGGCACGCCCTTCGCATAGCCGCTCTCGGCCACGTACAGCGTGCGCTGGTCCTGCGACAGCAGCACGCCGTTGGGCTGGGTGGTGTCGAAGGTCGCGCGCACGGTGTCCCAGCCGCCGTCTGGCCGCGGGTCGCAGCGCAGCACCGACTGGTCGGGCAGCTCGGTCTGCTCGCCCTTGTCCCAGTTGCCCGAATTGATCGGGTTGCTGAACCAGATCCGCCCCTGGCGGTCGATGGCCAGGTCGTTCGGCGTATTGAGACGCCGGCCGTCGATGCGGTCGGTGACCACCGTGTCGCGGCCGTCGGGATCGAAGCGCAGCACCGAGCGCCCGCCCGAGCAGCAGCCGAACAGCCGCCCCTGGCTGTCGAAGGCGAGCCCGTTGGTGCGGTTGGTTCCGGTGCGCCACGGGGTGATCGCTCCGGTGACTACGTCCAGCCGCAGGATGCTGCTGGCATGGATGTGCGTGAACAGCAGCTGCTCGCCGTCCCAGGCCGGCCCTTCGGTCAGCGGCGTGCCGCGCGGCTTCATCAGCAGTTCGAACGTCCAGCTCATCGCGGCAGGTCCTCCTGTTCCATCGTGGCGCCCGTAGGGCGGGGCATCAGTGACGGCGCACCGGCCTGTCGACCGGGTAGCCACCCGGCATGTCGGTGGCCGGGGTGCGTGCTCCGGTCAGTCGTGCGGTTGCGTGGTTCAGCCCATCGCGGCGGCATAGGCCGCTGCGTCCATCAGCCCGGGGGCAGAGAGCGCATCCGGCGCAGCGTCCACCCGGACCAGCCAGGCGCCGTACGGGTCGGTGTTGAGCAGTTCCGGCTGGTCGCGCAGCGCCTCGTTCACCTCGACCACCGTGCCGGCCAGCGGTGCGTGTACGTCGGAGGCGGTCTTCACCGACTCGACCGCCATGAACGACTCACCGGCGACCAGCGTTGCGCCCGGCTTCGGCAGGTCGGCGAACACCACGTCGCCGAGGGCGTCCTGAGCGAACGCGGTGATGCCGACCTCGAACCGGCCGGGCGCGACCTCGCGCGCCCACTGGTGGGTCGGAATGTATCGGCGGTCCGCCGGCGGCAACTCGGCACTCATGGTCGGTCCATCAAACGTTGGCAGGGTGGCGATCGAAGCATTCTCGCTCCAGAAACCCGGGTCAGACACGGTTTTCCCGATTTTCCAGAAAACCGTGTCTGACCCGGGTTTCTACAGCAGTTTTTCAGCGGGGGGCGAGGGGGACGCGGTCGTGCAGCCCGAGGCGCTGCTCCAGCCAGGCGCCGGCGGCGAGCAGCCGGTGTTCCGAGCGCGGCGGGCCGATCAGCTGGAGGCCCACCGGCAGTCCGCCGGCAGTGAGGCCGCACGGCACCGACAGGGACGGGCAGGCGGTGACGGTGATCGCGTAGGTCATCATCATCCACTGGTAGTAGAAGCCGAAACGTACGCCACCGAACTCGTCGAGTTGCGCGAGCGTCGCGTCGAAGGCGGGTGTGATCGCGACCGGGCACAGCAGCAGGTCGTGGTCGTCGAAGAAGCGCACCACCCGGCGCGCGATCGCCGCCTGCGCGACGTCGGCATCGACCACCTCGCGCACGCTCCGGCCCAGGCCCTGCTCGATGTTCCAGACGACGTTGGCCGACAACCTGTCGCGCTGCGCATCGAGGATGTGTGCGAGCCGCCCGACGTACAGGAAGCTGCGCAGCACCTGAAACACGAGGTCGGCGTCCTGCAGGTCAGGGCAGGCCTCCTCGACCCGCGTACCCGGGGCCTGCATCGCGGCCGCCGTGACGCGGCAGATGCGCGCCACCTCGGGATCCACCATCGGCGCGATGCCCAGGTCGGTGCTGAACGCGATACGTGCCGGCAGTGCCGGTTCGCGTGCCGCCGACAGGTACGACCGCGCCGGCGCCGGCCGCGACAGCGGATCGGTGGCGAGTTCCCCGGCCTGGCAGTCGAGCATCAGCGCCACGTCGGCCACGGTGCGCGCCATCGGTCCTTCGACCGACAGGGGCGAATACGCCTGCCGCTGGATGCGTGCCACCGTCCCGGCCGTCGGGCGCAGGCCGACCGTACCGCAGAACGACGACGGGATACGGATGCTGCCGGCGAAGTCGTTGCCGGTGGCGAGCCAGACCTGCCCGGCTGCCAGCGCCGCGGCAGAGCCGCCCGACGAGCCACCGCAGGTCTTCGTCGTGTCCCAGGGGTTGGTCGTGGTGCCGAACACCGCATTGGTGGTGGTGCCACCAGCTGCGAACTCGGGCAGGTTCGACTTGCCGACCACGATCGCACCGGCGGCCTCCAGCCGGTCGACCACCACGTCGTTGGCCGGGGCGATGCGGTGTTCGAAGGCGAGCGAGCCGCTCGTGCAGCGCACGCCGCCCACGTCGACGTTGTCCTTCACCGCGATCGGCAGCCCGAACAGCCGGCCGCGGGGGACGTCCGACGACGGCGCCGGCGCATCCATCAGCCGCTTCGCATGGTCGCGGGCGCGGTCCAGGCAGCGCGTGGGCAATGCGTTGATCGCGTCGTCGGTAGCCGCGATGCGGGCCGCCGATGCCTCGACCAGGTCGAGCGGGGACACCTCGCGTCGCCGGAGCAGGTC
>CANHBC010000049.1 GCA_947458835.1 Betaproteobacteria bacterium
CGATCGTCACCTCGCCCCAGCCGATCTCCTTCATCGGATTGCGGCTGACCACGCCGCCGAGCGCCCGCGAGATCAGTTGCCCGCCCAGGCAGTGACCGATCAGCGGGATATCCGCGTCGACCGCCCTGCGGATCAGCGCCAGCGCCGGCGCTATCCAGGGCAGCGGGTCGTTCACACTCATCGGACCGCCCATGAAGGCCAGGCCGGCAAAGGACGAAGGGTCGGCCGGTATCGCCTCGGAAGCATCGGTGGCGATGATCTTCCAGGGGATCCGGCGGGCATCGAGGAACGTGGCGAAGTGCCCCGGGCCTTCGGTCCGGGCATGACGGAAAATCGCGACCGGTTTCATCCAGCTGTCCTCCACGAGCGACGATGGTAGCCGATCGACTTCGCGGCGTCGCCTGCCCGCCGGCTGGCCGGAACCCGGACCGTCGGCATCGGTCCGGGGCGTACACGAGGGGTTCGACACGCCCAAAGGCTTGACCCGGATCAAACGTTTGATCTATTGATCCGGCAACCGTTCAATTTCCCGAGTCGGAGGCTTCCCGTGAATCCACCCGCCGTGGCGGCCCGCTCGGACGGTGCCCAGGCACGCGACAGGCTGCTGAAGGCCGCGCTGCGGCTGTTCGCCGAGCGCGGTTTCGAGCGCACCAGCATCCGCGACATCGCGCGCGCGGCCGACGCCAACGTCTCCGCGGTCGGCTACTACTTCGGCGACAAGGCAGGCCTCTATCGCGCCGCGTTCTTCGAGCCGCTGGGAGACCAGTGCCCCGGACCGATCCCGGAGGCCGGTTGCGTACCGCTGTCCGTACTGATGGAGGGCTTCTTCCGTCAGTTGCTGCAGCCGCTGAAGCAGGGCGACACCTTCCACCAGGTGATGCGTCTGCACTTTCGCGAGATGCTGGAGCCGACCGGGCTCTGGACCGAGATGATCGAGAACGAGCTGCGGCCGCAGCACGAAGGCCTGCTGCGCGTGCTGGCCACCGAGTTCGGGCTGGAGCAGCCCGACGTTGAACTGCAGCGACTCACCTTTGCGATCGTCGGCCTGGGCATCCACTTCTTCGTCGCGCAGGACATCGTGCAGGCGATCGCCCCCGAGGTCATGGACGGCGCCGCAGCCATCGACGTGCTGGCCGACCGCCTGGCGCAGGGCTCGCTGGCCATGATCGAGGCCGAACACCGGCGTCGCGGCGGCGGGGCGGCAGCGGTGCCTGCCACGTCATCGGGGACGACGCCATGAGCGCGGCCGTCCGGCGTGCATCCCGGCGATCGCTGGTGCTGGCTGGCGCGCTCGCGCTGGCCGGCTGCACGACGCCGTTTCCGGTCGGGCCGGACTACCGCGGCATACCGACGGACGCGGCGCCACCGTCACGCTGGCAGACCGGCGAGGCGCTGGATACGGCCGTCACCCGCAAGGCGGGCGCGAGTGCCACGGAACCGCCGGCGCCCGAGGTGCGCGTCGCCACGGCCGAGCTGCTGCGCGGCTGGTGGCAGCAGTTCGACGACCCGCTGCTGGCCGGGCTGGTCGCCTCCGCGCAGGGCGCGAGCAGCTCGCTCGCCCAGGCGGGGCTGCGCATCGCGCAGGCACGCACCGAACTGGCCGGCGCCGAAGCACGCGCGCTGCCGTCGCTCGATGCCAGCCTGGCGGCCACGCGAAGTGCCGCTACCTTCGCCGGTCCGGTGTTCCTGCGCACGCTGGTGCAGGGCCAGGCGCAGGCGAGCTGGGAAGTCGACCTGTTCGGCGCGATCGCGCGTACACGCGAGGGCGCGGTCGCCCGGCTGCTGGCGCGCGAGGCGCAATGGCAGGACGCGCAGGTGGCGCTCGCAGCCGAGGTCGGCAATGCCTACGTGAACCTGCGCCATTGCCAGCGCCAGCTCGAGCTGACTGCGGCAGATGCCCGCTCGCGTACCGAGACCGCACGGCTGACCGCGGCCGCGGGCAGCGCCGGGCTGGAGGCGGACTCCACGGTCGCGCTCGCACGCGCCAGCGCCGCCGATGCCGCGAGCCGCCTCGCCCGGCAGCGCACCGACTGCGACGTGCTGGTGAAGTCGCTCGCGGTGCTGGCCGCACGCGAGGAGGCCACGCTGCGCGCCGAGCTGGCCGCCGCGACCGCACGCCTGCCCCAGCCGCAGCGCTTCCAGGTCGACAGCGTGCCGGCACAGGTGCTGCGCCAGCGCCCGGACCTCGCGGCACTGGAGCGCAGCCTCGCCGCCGCGAGCGCGGACATCGGCAAGGCCGAGGCCGCGCGCTACCCGAGCCTGTCGCTCGCCGGCAGCATCGGGCCGTTGCGCTCGACCGCCAACGGCACGACGGTGAGCGCGACCACCTGGTCGATCGGCCCCGCGCTGACCCTGCCGGTGTTCGATGGCGGGCGGCGCGCCGCCAGCGTCGATACCGCGCGCGTCGCCTACGCCGCGGCTGAGATCGAGTACCGCGAGCGGGTACGCATCGCGGTGCGCGAGGTCGAGGAGGCCCTGCTGCGCCTGGCCGACGCCGACGAACGCGAGCAGTCCGCCCGGGACGCGGCCAGAAACTACCGGGTGGCCTTCGAGTCGGCCGCCGTGCGGCAGGCCGCCGGGCTGGGCAACCTCGTCGAACTCGAGGACGCCCGGCGCAGCGCGGTGCGGGCCGACAGTGCGCTCGCCGAACTGCAGCGCGACCGGCTCGTAGCCTGGATTTCCCTGTACCGGGCGGCCGGCGGTGGCTGGGAAGCCCCTCCGGCCGCCACCCGCAATGCCCCTGGAGCCCCGCGATGAAGTCCGTCCTCTCCCACCGATCCCTGCGCTTCGCGCTGACCGGCCGCCGTCCTGCACCCTTCGCCGCCATCCTGGCGACGGTCGTTGGCGCCCTCTGGTTCGGTTCGACCGTGCTGCCGGGCCAGGCGGCGGAGCGGTCCGGCAAGGGCGGGCAGCGCCCGGCGCTCACCGTCGAGGCGGTGCAGCCCGAACTGCGCGAACTGCCGCTGCGCATCGCGACCAACGGCAACCTCGCCGCCTGGCAGGAAGCGGTGGTCGGTGCGGAGGTCGGCGGCCTGCGGTTGACCGAGGTACGGGTCGACGTCGGCGATCGAGTCCGCCGTGGCGCGCTGCTCGCGGCGTTCTCGGCCGATACCGTGCAGGCGGACCTCGCCTTGCAGCGGGCCGCACTGGCCGAGGCGGAAGCGGCGCTGGCCGAGGCGAGGGCCAACGCCGAGCGCGCCCGCCAGGTGCAACCCAGCGGCGCGCTGTCGGCGCAGCAGGTCGGACAGCTGCTCACCGCAGAGGCCACCGCGAAGGCACGCGTGGACGCGGCGCGTGCACAGCTGCAGTCGCAGGAGCTGCGGCTGCGCCACACCCGCGTCGAGGCACCGGATGACGGCATCGTGTCGGCGCGCACGGCCACCGTCGGTGCGGTGGCCGTGCCGGGACAGGAACTGTTCAGGCTGATCCGCCAGGGGCGGCTCGAATGGCGCGCCGAGGTGCCGGCCGCCCAGCTGCACCGGGTACGCGCGGGACAGAGCGTGCGCATAGCCACCCCGGCCGGCGACAGCGTCGAAGGTCGGGTACGCATGGTCGGGCCGACGGTGGATACCGGCTCACGCACCGCGCTCGTCTATGTCGACCTCAGGTCGGCGCCGACGCAGCTGCGACCCGGCATGTTCCTGCGCGGCGAGATCGACCTGGGGGCCAGCCGCGCGCTGACCCTGCCGCAATCGGCGGTGCTGCTGCGCGAGGGCTTTACCTATGTCTACCGCCTGGTCGAAGGCGGCCGGGTGGAACAGGTGAAGGTGGAGACCGGCCGGCGCGAGGGCGACCGGGTCGAGGTGGTGCGCGGGCTGCAGGAAGGCATGCCGGTGGTACGCAGCGGCGTGGCCTTCCTCGCCGACGGTGATGCTGTCCGGGTGGTCGAGTCCGCGCCGGCCGGCAAGGGGTCGCCGCGATGAACGTCTCCGCGTGGTCGATCCGTAACCCGATCCCGACGGTGATGCTGTTCGTGCTGCTCACGCTCGCCGGGCTGGCCGGCTTCCGGGCGATGAAGATCCAGAACTTCCCGGACATCGAGCTGCCCGTGATCCGGGTCATCGCTTCGCTGCCCGGGGCCGGGCCGGGCCAGCTGGAGACGGAGGTCGCGCGCAAGATCGAGAACTCGATCGCCACGGTGCAGGGCGTCAAGCACATCTACACCACGCTGCAGGACGGCACGGTGACGATCGGGGCAGAGTTCCGGCTGGAGAAGCCGGTGCAGGAGGCGCTCGACGAGACGCGCGACGCGGTGAACCGCATCCGCGCCGATCTGCCCTCCGAACTGCGCGACCCGGTGATCGCCAAGCTCAACATCTCCGGCCTGCCGATCCTGACCTACACGGTGTCGTCGTCCCGGATGGACGAGGAGGCGCTGTCCTGGTTCGTCGATAACGAGGCTTCGAAGGCGCTGCTGTCGGTGCGCGGCGTGGGCAGCGTGGCGCGCGTGGGAGGCGTGTCGCGCGAGGTGCGCGTCGAACTCGACCCGGCGCGCCTGCTCGCGCTCAAGGTCACCGCAGCCGAGGTGTCGCGCGGCCTGCGCCAGCTCCAGCGCGAACTGTCGGGCGGTCGGATCGACCTGGGCGGTGGTGAGCAGGCGGTGCGCACGCTCGCCACCGTGCGCTCCGCGGAGGAACTCGCCGCGACGGAGATCTCACTGTCCGGTGGCCGCCAGGTCCGCCTGGACGAGATCGCGAAGGTGACCGACACGGTCGGCGAGCGCCGGTCGGCGGCGCTGTTCGACGGCAGTCCGGTGGTCGGCTTCGAGGTCACGCGCGCGCGCGCCGAGAGCGAGGTCGCGGTGGCGCGCGGTGTGCGCGAGCGCATCGAGCAGCTCAAGGCCGCCCACCCGGACATCACGGTGACCGAGGCGTTCAACTTCGTCGACTTCGTGCAGGACAGCTACGAGGGCTCGCTGTGGCTGCTGTTGGAAGGCGCCCTGCTCGCGGTGATCGTGGTCTGGCTGTTCCTGCGCGACTGGCGCGCCACGTTCGTGTCGGCCGTCGCACTGCCGATGTCGGCGATCCCCACCTTCCTTGCGATGTGGTGGCTGGGCTTCACGATCAACACGGTCACCCTGCTCAGCCTGTCACTGGTGGTCGGCGTACTGGTCGACGATGCGATCGTCGAGATCGAGAACATCATGCGCCACCTGCGCATGGGCAAGACGCCCTACCAGGCGGCGATGGATGCCGCCGACGAGATCGGACTGGCGGTAATCGCGACCACCTTCACGCTGGTCGCGGTGTTCCTGCCCACCGCGTTCATGAGTGGCGTCGCCGGCATGTTCTTCAAGCAGTTCGGCTGGACTGCGGCGATCGCGGTGTTCGCCTCGCTGGTGGTCGCCCGCATGCTCACGCCGATGATGGCCGCCTACCTGCTGCACACGCCCGAGGGCGAGCATCCCGAGGGACGACTGCTGCGCGGCTACCTGCGCGCAGCAGCGTGGTGCCTGCGCCACCGGCTGGCGACCACGGTCGGGGCGGCGCTGTTCTTCGCCGGATCGATCGCGTTGATCCCGCTGCTGCCCACCGGATTCATCCCGCCCGACGACCTGTCGCAGACGCAGGTGCAGCTCGAGCTGCCACCCGGCTCGCGCTTCGAGGACACGCTGGCCGCCGCAGAGCGCGCACGACTGCTGGTCTCCGCGAGCCCGCACGTGAAGACGGTGTACACCACCGTCGGCGGCGGCAGCACCGGCGGCGACCCGTTCGCCCCCGGCGGGGCGGCCGAGTCGCGCAAGGCGGCGCTGAACCTGAACATCACCCCACGCCAGGAGCGGCGCGGCACGACCAAGCAGGCGATCGAGGCCGACCTGCGCGAACGGCTGTCTGCGCTGCCCGGTGCGCGCATCACGGTCGGCCTCGGCGGATCGGGCGAGAAGTACGTGCTGGTACTGGCCGGCGACGACGGTACGGCACTGGCCGCGGCGGCGCAGGCGGTCGAGCGCGACATCCGGACCATCCCGGGCATCGGCGGAGTCACTTCCAGTTCCAGCCTGGTGCGGCCGGAACTCGTGGTCAGGCCCGACTTCGCACGCGCGGCCGATGCCGGCGTCGACTCGACCACGATCGCCGACACGCTGCGCATCGCGACCCTGGGCGACTACGACCTCGCGCTGCCCAAGCTGAACCTCTCACAGCGGCAGGTGCCGATCGTGGTCCGGCTGCCGGATGCCGCCCGCGAGGACCTGGCCCTGCTCTCGCAGCTCACCGTGCCCGGGCGCGACGGACCGACCCGCATCGATTCGGTCGCCGACCTGTCGATCGAGAGTGGGCCGGCGATCATCAACCGCTACGACCGGCTGCGCAACATCAACCTGTCGATCGAGCTCAACGACGTCCCGCTGGGCGCAGTGGTAGCCGCAGTGGAGAAGCTGCCCAGCCTGTCGTCGCTGCCCCCGGGCGTGACACGCGCCACGGTCGGCGACGCGGAGACGATGGCCGAGCTGTTCTCGAGCTTCGGAGTCGCGATGCTCACCGGCGTGCTGTGCATCTACATCGTCCTGGTGCTGCTGTTCAAGGACTTCTTCCAGCCGGTGACCATCCTGGCCGCGCTGCCGCTGTCCATCGGCGGGGCCTTCGTCGCGCTGCTCGCGGCGCGGAGCAGCTTCTCGATGCCCAGCCTGATCGGACTGGTGATGCTGATGGGCATCACCACGAAGAACTCGATCCTGCTGATCGACTACGCGATCGTCGCGCGCCGCGAGCACGGGCTGGGCCGCTTCGAGGCGCTGATGGACGCCTGTCGCAAGCGTGCCCGCCCGATCGTGATGACCACCATCGCGATGGGTGCGGGCATGCTGCCGATCGCGGTCGGGCTGGGCGTGGACCCGAGCTTCCGCTCGCCCATGGCAATCGCGGTGATCGGTGGCCTGGTCACCGGAACCCTGCTCTCGCTGCTGGTGATCCCGGTGGTGTTCACCTTCGTGGACGACGCGGTAAGGTGGCTTGCGGGCCTCGGGCGCCGCCGGGCCTCCGCGGCGACGACAGGACCCGGTTTCCGGCAGACCTGACGCAGGTGGGTCCGCATGTACGATTGCAGACCTGTCTGTCACGCACGCTTTGTTAAGATACGGTTCCGTCACTGCCGAGGGCGCCCCTGCGGGTGCCGTCCATGGAAGTCGCGCTACTTTTCGCACTGATCCTGTTCAACGGCCTGTTCGCGATGTCCGAGATCGCGCTGGTCACCGCCCGGAAGTCGCGCCTGCAGAAGATGGTGGACGCCGGCGACGGCGCCGCGGCTGCGGCGGTGAAGCTCGGCGAGGATCCGACCCGCTTCCTGTCGGCCATCCAGATCGGAATCACGTCGATCGGGGTGCTCAACGGAATCGTCGGCGAGGCGGTCCTGGCCGAACCCCTGGCGCTCCGGCTCGAAGGGCTGGGCATGGAGATGCCCTACTCGGGCTACCTTGCCACGGGACTGGTCGTCGTGATGATCACCTACCTCACGATCGTCATCGGCGAACTGGTCCCCAAGCGCATCGGGCAGACGCACCCCGAGGCGCTGGCGCGCGTGGTCGCGCTTCCGATCGAATGGCTCGCGATCTCGACCCGTCCGTTCGTGAGCCTGCTGTCGCTGTCCACCCGTGCGCTGCTCCGGTTGCTGCGAGTGAAGGAGCGCACGGGGAACGTGATGACCGAGGAGGAAATCCATGCGGTGCTGACCGAGGGCGCGAGTGCCGGGGTGATCGAAAGGCAGGAACACACGATGGTGCGCAACGTGTTCCGGCTGGACGATCGCCAGATCAGTTCGCTGATGGTGCCGCGGGCGGATGTCGTCGTGCTCGACGTGGATGCACCGTTCACCGAGAACCTGGCCCACATCGAGTCGTCCGACCATGGGCGCTTCCCGGTGGTCAATGGTGGACTGGACGATATCGTCGGCGTGATCAACGCCCGGCAATGGCTGGCCCGCACCTTGCGCGAAGACGCGCAGACCCTGGCAGACCAGCCCATGGAAGCGCCGCTGTTCGTACCTGAAACCCTGACCGGCATGGAACTGCTCGACAACTTCCGCTCTGCGGCAGGGCATATGGCGTTCGTCATCGACGAGTACGGAGAGGTCCAGGGCATCGTCACGCTCCAGGACCTGATCGAGGCGATCACCGGCGAATTCAAGCCACGCGATCCCGAGTCGTCATGGGCGGTACAGCGCCACGATGGCAGCTGGCTGCTCGACGGGCATATCCCGGTCCCGGAACTGAAGGACAGGCTCGACTTGCAGGAGGTCCCCGAGGAGGAGCGCGGCCGCTACCACACGCTGAGCGGGATGATGATGCTGCTCACCGGACGCCTGCCGAAGGTGGCGGACACGGTCATCTGGGAAGGCTGGCGCTTCGAGATCGTCGACATGGACGGGAAGACCATCGACAAGGTGATGGCCGTGCGCATCGAACCCGAACTGTCAGCAGGCGGATTCGAGGGCACGGTCCGGGTCGACTGACGCTCCCGCGCACGTCAGCGCGGACGCAGGAAGCCGCTGCGTGCCTGGATCGCGGCGCGAGCCGCGTCCGGTCAGCGCAGGCCGCCGGTATACGCGCCGCGGATGTACGACTCGAGCTGCTGGATCAGGTAGCGCTGCTGCTTGAGCGTCTCTTTAACCACGTCGCCGATAGACACCATGCCGACCACGCGCCCGGCGTCCATCACCGGCAGATGGCGGATGTCCCGTTCGGTCATCTGCTGCATGCAGTCCTCGAGCGGCTGGGTCGGCGCCACGGTGATCACGGTACGCGTCATGATCTCGCTGACACGGGTCTCCTCGGCGCGCCGGCCCGGCAACGCGACCTTCAGCGCACAGTCGCGCTCGGACACGATGCCCACCAGCTTCGGCCCGTCCATCACGAGCAGCGCGCCGATGCGCCGCGCCGACAGGATAGCCAGCGCCGAGGTGACCGTGTCGTCAGCCGAGATGGTGAACAGCTCGGTGGACTTCGAGGCCAGTAACTGCTCTATGGTGATCATCGACGCAACCCTCCGGGCCCACGGGGCCGTCCGCGAATCTTGTGCTGCGCGAGTGCGCAGCTTCGGATTATAGCGGCTGGCAAATCCCTCGACGACCGCGCGCGTGGGCCATTCAGCTCCCGCCGCTGTCGCCCGTGCCGGCAGGTGCATCGCCGACCATCGACAGCAGGTGCCCGAACTTGGTCTGCTTGGTCTCCATGTACCGGCGGTTGGCCGGGCGTGGCGGTACCTCGAGTTGCCGGCGTTCGGTCACGATCAGGCCCTGCTCCTCGGCCGAACGTACCTTGTCAGGGTTGTTGGTCATCAGCTTGAGCCGGCGCACGCCGAGGTCGAACAGGATGCGCGCACCGACGGTGTAGTCGCGCAGGTCGGCGGCGAAGCCGAGCTTGTGGTTCGCCTCGACCGTGTCATAGCCCTGGTCCTGCAGCGCATAGGCGCGGATCTTGTTCGCCAGGCCGATGCCGCGCCCTTCGTCGAACATGTACACGATCGCCCCCCGGCCCTCGCGGTCGATCTCCTGCATCGCCAGCTCGAGCTGCTCGCCACAGTCGCAGCGGGTCGAGCCGAACACGTCGCCGGTCAGGCACTGCGAGTGCAACCGGACGAGCACCGGTTCGTCGGTGGCGACCTCGCCCTTCTTCATCACCACGTACAGGCTGGTCTCGAGTTCGTCGGTGTAGACCATCAGCTCGAACTCGCCGAAATACCGGGTCGGCAGCACCGTCTGCGACTTGCGGCGGATCTGCCGCTGCGCGCGCCGCCACCCGGCGAGGTCACTGATGCGCAGGATCGGGATGCCGTGCTTGAGCGAGAGCGCCTCGAGCTGCGGCATGCGCGCCATCGTGCCGTCGTCGTTCATGATCTCGCAGATCACCCCGGCCGGCGGCAGTCCGGCCAGGCGCGCGAGGTCGACGGCTGCCTCGGTGTGGCCGGCCCGCGCCAGCACGCCGCCGGTCTGGGCGCGCAGCGTCTGCAGCCGACCCGGTCGGATCAGGTCGGAGGGCCTGCTCGCCGGGTCGAGCGCGACCGCGATGGTGCGCGCGCGGTCGTGCGCCGACATGCCCGAGCCGACGCCGTCGCGCGCGTCGATCGGCGTGGCGAACGCGGTGCGGAACTTGGTCGTGTTCGCTTCGTCGGCGGTGATCAGCGCCAGCCCGAGTTCGCGCAGGCGTTCCTCGGTCAGGGCGAGCGAAATCAGGCCGCGCGCCTCGCGGGCCATGAAGTTGATCGCATCGGGCGTGGCGTGGCTTGCGGCGACGTACAGGTCGCCTTCGTTCTCGCGATCCTCGTCGTCGACCAGGATGACCATCTTCCCGTCGTGCACGGCGGGGATGATCTCGTTCACGAGGCGCTGCGCAAGGGTCGGGGCTTCCCGGTCGGTCTGGTTCATTGTCTCTAGGTCCGGGAGGGGCGCCGCGTCAGCGCGACGTCACCAGGCGCAGGAACTCCGCCCGGGTGGTGTCCTGCTCGAAGGCACCGGTGAATGCGGAACTGGTGGTGGTGGAATTCTGCTTCTGCACGCCGCGCATCACCATGCACATGTGCGTAGCCTCGATCACGACCGCGACCCCGGCAGGGTTCAGGGTCTCCTGGATCGAGTCGCGGATCTGCATGGTCAGCCGCTCCTGCACCTGCAGGCGACGGGCGAAGACGTCAACCACGCGGGGCAGCTTCGACAGCCCCACGATATGCCCGTTCGGGATGTAGGCGATGTGCGCCTTGCCGAAGAAGGGCAGCATGTGGTGCTCGCACAGCGAGTACAGCTCGATGTCCTTGACGATCAGCATCTCGCGATAGTCTTCCTTGAACATCGCGGAACGCAGGATCTCTGCCGCATCGAGCCCGTACCCGTGGGTCAGGAACTGCAGCGCCTTGCCCGCGCGCTCCGGGGTCTTGATCAGCCCCTCGCGCTGCGGGTCCTCGCCGATCAGGCCGAGCATGTCGCCATAGCGCATGGCCAGTTCGACGGTGGTGGCCGCATCGTAGCGGTCGACCTTCTCGTAGCCTCCCTCGACTTCGAAGGCAGTATCGGAGGTGGGCCTGGTCATCTTCGGCAGGGGATCGTTCATCGGGGCCTGTTCCATCCGGGTCGCGCTCGAAGCTCGCAAGGTGCGCGAGGCTACATGCGGGCACGCACCTGCCCAAGGATGCCCTCGCTGTCCAACCCGCACTCCTTCAGCAGGCCGCCCGGGTCGCCGTGCTCCACGAAGCTGTCAGGCAGGCCGAGCTGGATCGCCTTGCCCGACCAGCCGATGGCGGCCAGCGCCTCGAGCACGGCGCTGCCGGCCCCACCCATCACCACGTTCTCCTCGACCGTCACCAGCACCGAGTGCGTGGCGGCCAGTTCGCGCACCAGGTCGATGTCCAGCGGCTTGACGAAGCGCATGTTCGCCACGGTCGCATCGAGCACCTCGGCGGCCTTCAGGCAGGGCGCGACCATCGAGCCGAAGGCAAGGAAGGCGACCTCGCGGCCGCGTCGGCGCACTTCGCCCTTGCCCACCGGCAATGCCGACATCACTGGCTGGACGGGTACGCCCGGGCCATTGCCGCGCGGGTAGCGCACCGCGGTCGGGGTGTCGAGCGTGAAGGCGGTATAGAGCATCTGGCGCGTCTCGTTCTCGTCCGAGGGCGCCATCACGACCAGGTTGGGCACGCAGCGCAGGTACGAGAGGTCGAGCGAACCATGGTGCGTCGGGCCGTCGGCGCCGACCAGCCCGCCGCGGTCGATCGCGAACATCACCGGCAGGTTCTGGATCGCCACGTCGTGGATCAGCTGATCGTAGCCGCGCTGCAGGAAGGTCGAGTAGATCGCGACCACCGGCTTCATGCCGTCGCAGGCCAGGCCCGCGCCGAACGTCACCGCATGCTGCTCGGCGATGCCTACGTCGAAGTAGCGGTCGGGATACTCGCGCGAGTAGCGCACCAGACCCGAACCTTCGCGCATCGCCGGCGTGATGGCGACCACGCGCGGGTCGGCCGCAGCCATGTCGCACAGCCAGTCGCCGAACACCTGGGTATAGCCGGGCACCGGTGCCGGAACCGGCGCGGCCTTCGCCACGATGCCCGCGCCCGGATCGAACTTCGAGACACCGTGGTACTGGATCGGATCGGCTTCGGCGGGCGCGTAGCCCTTGCCCTTGCGCGTGACCACGTGCAGGAACTGCAGGCCGCGCAGGTTGCGCAGGTTGTGCAGCGTGCTGGTGAGGGTATCGACGTCGTGGCCGTCGACCGGGCCCAGGTAGTTGAAGCCGAACTCCTCGAACAGCGTCCCGGGCAGCAGCATGCCCTTGACGTGCTCCTCGGCGCGCTTGGCCAGCTCGAGCATGCCCGGTGCCGCCGACAGCACCCGCTCGCCGGCACGGCGGGCGGCGGTGTAGAAGCGCCCGGACATCAGGCGCGCCAGGTAATTGTGCAGGGCCCCGACCGGCGGCGAGATCGACATGTCGTTGTCGTTCAGGATCACCAGCAGGTCGCAGTCGGCAGACTCTGCGTTGTTCAGCGCCTCGAAGGCGAGGCCAGCCGACATCGCGCCGTCGCCGATGATCGCCACCACGCGGCGCGGTTCGTTCATGCGGCGCGCGGCCACCGCCATGCCCAGCGCGGCACTGATCGAGGTCGACGAGTGGGCGACGCCGAAGGTGTCGTACGCGCTCTCGTCGCGGCGCGGGAAACCGGCGATGCCCCCGCGCATGCGCAGGCGGTCCATCCCGTCGCGCCGGCCGGTCAGCACCTTGTGCGCGTAGGTCTGGTGACCCACGTCCCAGACCAGGCGGTCGTCGGGGGTGTTGAAGACGTAGTGCAGCGCGACGGTCAGCTCGACCGTGCCGAGGTTGGACGACAGGTGGCCACCGGTGCGCGACACCGACTGCAGCAGGAACTCGCGCAACTCGTTGCACAGCTGCGGCAGTTCGCGCCGGTCGAGCGCGCGCAGGTCCGACGGACGCTCGATCCGCCCTAGCAGTTCGAATACTTCGCGAGGCTTGTTCAAAATGGTCTCTTCACGATGAAATCGGCCAGCTGCCCGAGCCGGGCCGCGCCGGGACCGAGTGGTGCGAGCGCCTCGTCCGCCTGCGCACGCAGGTCGCGCGCCCATTCCTTCGCCGCCCGCAGGCCGAGCACGGTCACGTAGGTCGGCTTGTTCGCTTCCGCATCCTTGCCAGCGGTCTTGCCCAGCGTGGCGGTGCTTGCCTCTGCATCGAGCAGGTCATCGACCACCTGGAACGCGAGCCCGATCGCCTTGGCGAAGCGATCGAGGTGCGTCCGTTCGGCCTCCTCCAGCCCACGGCCGCACAGCGCACCCAGAAGTGTCGCACATCGGATCAGTGCGCCGGTCTTGTGCACGTGCATGAACTCGAGTTCGGTGACATCGAGGGTGCGCCCGACGGCCGCCAGATCGATCGCCTGCCCGCCGGCCATGCCGCGCGAGCCGGACGCTTGCGCAAGCAGGCGGACCATCTCGAGCTGGCGTGCAGGGTCGGCACCCGGCGTCGGCTCGGACAACACCTGGAATGCCAGGCTCTGCAGCGCGTCGCCGACCAGCAGCGCGGTCGCCTCGTCATACTGGACATGCACCGTAGGCTTGCCCCGTCGCAGCGTGTCGTCGTCCATGCACGGCATGTCATCGTGCACCAGCGAATAGGCGTGGATCAGTTCGACCGCGGCTCCGGCCAGCGCCACGCGCTCGGACGGAGCCTGCACCAGTTCGCCCGCGGCGAAGGCGAGCAGCGGCCGCACCCGCTTGCCGCCCCCGGAGGCAGCATAGCGCATCGCCTCGTGCAGACGAGCGGGTGCGTGTCCGGCGGCCGGCAGGACCTGCTCGAGCGCACGCTCGGCCAGGGCCTGGTGGGCGCGCATCCACGCGTCGAAAGCCGCCCCATCGACAGACATCGCCTCGATCACCTCATGCGCAGGCAGACAGGTTCATGGTCGGAAGATACCTGAGCGCGCATCCAGCGGCAAACGACGACCCGGGGCCGGCGCGGCCGGTCAATCGCGGCCGCCGTCCCCATCGTCATCGTCCTCCTCGTCCAGGCCGGACGCGCCACCGGCACGCGCGGCGGCGCCGGGTCGCAGCCGGGCGCCGGCTGCATCGAGCGTGAAGTCCTTCAGCAGGCCATCCTCGAGTACCTTGACCTGTTCCTGCACCGCCGTCAGCTGCCCCTGGCACAGGGTCAGGAGTTCCGCGCCGCGGCGGTAGTTCTCGAGCGATGCCTCGAGGGGCAGCTGCCCGGCCTCCATCGTGGCGACGATCTTCTCGAGCTCCGCCATCGCGGCCTCGAACGGGACCGGGGTGGTGGAATCCTTTGCAGCGGGCTTGGCCATCGGGTCCTCGGGCAGCGATACCGGGCGTGCGACACGCATTGAAGCCATGCCACGCCCCTGGGGCGCAGAGGCTAGCCGAGCCGCCGTGCCGGGGTCAACCGCGTGCCGTTCCGGGTACCGTCCGGCCCTGTGGCAGCGGCTGGCGCACGGACCCGTTCGTTGCCCGCCCCCCGGATTCAGGGGACAATCCCGATCCCTTCGGACGGGGCCGGGCATCCAGGGGCCCGGCAGGCAGTGGCCATGGCCCATCCGGGGAAAGGATACGTTGGCGCGCATCAGGAGGTTTCAGTGACGGATTTCGCAGGCGTCCAGCAGCTTCGGCCGGCAGCCTCGCCGCTGCCCGTCGGCTGGTACATCGACCCGGCCGTATGGGAGATGGAGGAACGCCTGATCTTCGATGCCGGCCCGCGCTATGTCGGCCATGAGCTGATGCTGCCCGAGCCGGGCGACTGGCGGGTACCCGAGACCCTCGGCGGGGCCGATGTGCTGGTGCGCAACGCCAGCGGCATCGAACTGCTGTCCAACGTCTGCCGGCACCGCCAGGCGCAGATGCTGCAGGGCGCAGGCAACACCGCGCAGATCGTGTGTCCGCTGCACCGCTGGACCTACGACCTTTCCGGGCGGCTGCTCGGGGCGCCCAAGTTCGGTGAATCGCCCTGCCTCGACCTGCAGCGCACTCCGCTCGCGCGCTGGAACGGCCTGCTGTTCGACGCCCGGCGCGAGGTCGCCGGCGACCTCGCGCGGCTCGCCGGCGTGGCCGAGCTCGACTTCACCGGCTATCGCTTCGACCACCAGCTGGTCGAGCACTACGACGTGAACTGGAAGACCTTCATCGAGGTCTACCTCGAGGACTACCACGTCGATCCATTCCACCCGGGCCTCGGCCGCTTCGTCGACTGCGACAACCTGCACTGGGAATTCGGCGACTGGTATTCGGTGCAGCGGGTCGGCGTGAACAGCCGGCTCGCGCGCGCAGGCTCGCCGGTTTACGCACGCTGGCACGAGCAGGTGCTGCGCCAGCGCGACGGGAAGGCCCCGCACCTGGGCGCGATCTGGCTCACCTACTACCCGAACGTGATGGTCGAGTGGTACCCCGGAGTGCTGGTGGTCAGCTCGATCCGCCCCGACGGACCCGAACGCTGCACCAACGTCGTGGAGTTCTACTACCCCGAGGAGATCGCCTGGTTCGAGCGCGAGTTCATCGAGGCGCAGCGCGCTGCGTACATCGAGACCGCCGCCGAGGACCGCGAGATCTGCGAGCGGATGCAGGCCGGCCGCAAGGCGCTGTGGCGTGCCGGACGCGACGAGGCCGGCCCCTACCATTCGCCCTACGAGGACGGCATGCAGCATTTCCACGAGTTCGTGCAGCGCCGGCTGCAGGCCGGGTAGCGCGGCGCAGCCGGGGTGGCCGCCCTGTGGATGCTGGTCTCGGGGCTGTTCTTCACTGCCCATGGGGCGTTCGTGCAGTTCGCCGCGGGCCGCTTCGGCCTGGGCGAGCTGATGCTCTACCGCAGCCTGTTCATCGTGCTCGCCCTGGTGCTCTATGCGCGTGCGGCAGGCCTGGTGCTGCGCACGCCGCACTGGCGCGACCACCTGCTGCGCAGCATCGCCGGCGTGGTGTCGATGCTGCTGTTCTTCGCCTGCCTGGCGCAGGCGCCGCTGGCCACCGCCGTCACCCTCAACTACACCTCACCGCTGTTCCTCGCACTGATCACCGCGCTGCTGCTGCGCGAGCGTGTCGGACCGGCCGCGGTCGCCGCGGTGGCCATCGGCTTCGCCGGCGTGGCGGCCCTGCTGCAGCCCTGGGTCGAGGACTCGCCGCTGGGACCCGGCCTGTTCGGACTGGCCGGCGGCGCGATCGCGGCGCTGGCCTACCTGGGCATCCGCAGGCTGGGTGCCGCCGGCGAGCCGGAGTGGCGCACGGTGTTCTACTTCGCGCTGCTCGGCCTGGTGTCCGGGATCGCGGCACTGCCGTTCACCGGCGTGACGCCGGTCCGACTGTCCGACGTACCGGTGCTGGTCGGCATCGGCGCCTGCGCGCTTGCAGCGCAGCTCGCGATGACCAGTGCCTACTCGCGCGGCGCGACGCTGGTGGTGGCGACGCTCTCGTACAGCGGCGTGCTGTTCGCTGGCCTGTACGACCTGCTGGCCGCCGGCACGGCGCCTGATGCGACCGGGTGGCTGGGCATGGCGCTGATCGTCGGCGCGGGCCTGCTGACCGTGCTGGCGCGGCGCGCGCCCGCGCCCGCAGCTACACTTGCCGGCTCGATGCCGCCCTCCACGGGGGCGGCATCGACCGAATCCCCAGGAACGACCAAGGCCCCCTCCCGATGAGCTACCAGACCCTGATCAGCACCGAAGACCTGGCCGCCCGCCTGTCCGACCCCGATCTCGTCGTGTTCGACTGCCGCCACGACCTGATGGATGTCGAAGCCGGGCGCCGCGCCTTTACGGTGGACCACATCCCCGGCGCGCGCTTCGCACACCTCGACGAGAATCTGTCCGGCGCCAAGACCGGTCGCACCGGCCGGCATCCGCTGCCCGACGTCGCCGCCCTCTCGAAGTGGCTCGGCGAACAGGGCGTGGACTCGCGCAAGCAGGTCGTCACGTACGACGCGAGTGGCAGCTTCTTCGCGGCAAGGCTTTGGTGGATGCTGCGCTGGCTCGGCCACGAGTCGGTTGCCGTGCTCGATGGCGGCCTGCCGAAATGGAAGGCCGAGGGGCGTGCACTGACCCCGTCAGCCGCTCAGGTCGAACCCACCATCTTCACGCCGCGCCAGCGCGATACGATCAAGGTCGATGCAGCCACCGTGCTGGAGAACCTGCGCTCGCCGGCCATGCTGATCGTCGATGCGCGCACGCCGGAGCGCTTCGCCGGCATCAACGAGACGATGGACCCGGTCGGCGGCCACATTCCCGGCGCGGTGAACCGCTTCTTCCAGCTCAACCTCGCGGCCGACGGCACCTTCAAGGCGCCCGACGTCCTGCGGGGCGAGTTCACCGAGCTGGTAGCCGGCCACTCGCCGGAACAGGTCGTGCACCAGTGCGGCTCTGGCGTCACCGCCTGCCACAACGTGCTGGCGATGGAAGTGGCCGGGCTCGCAGCCTCGCGCCTGTACCCTGGATCCTGGAGCGAGTGGTGCTCCGACCCGTCGCGACCGATGGACCTGCGTCCGGCCTGAGCGGATCGCCAGCGGTGCCGGCGCCCCATGCATGACTTGGCACCGCCACCGCCCTACAGGTGAGCTTCGCGCTGCCGGTGGCGCGGGCCCCTGATGGCAGGTACCGCCACGCCCGTTCCGGGCGCGGCGGGTACCGGGACCGGCTTCCGCTACTCGATCGCCTTGACGATGTCTTCGACGACCTTCTTCGCGTCGCCGAACACCATCATCGTCTTGTCCATGTAGAACAGCTCGTTGTCGAGGCCGGCGTAGCCGGCGGCCATCGACCGCTTGTTCACGATGACAGTACGTGCCTTGTACGCATCGAGGATCGGCATGCCGTAGATCGGCGAGCCCTTCACCAGCGCGGCCGGGTTCACCACGTCGTTGGCGCCGAGCACCATCACCACGTCGGTCTGGCCGAAGTCGCTGTTGATGTCCTCCATCTCGGCGACCTGGTCGTACGGCACCTCGGCCTCGGCGAGCAGCACGTTCATGTGACCCGGCATGCGCCCGGCCACCGGGTGGATCGCGTAGCGCACCTGGATGCCCTTGGCCTGCAGCTTGTGCGCCATCTCCTTCACCGCGTGCTGCGCGCGCGCCACCGCCAGGCCGTAGCCCGGGACGATGATCACGCTGTCGGCGTTGGACAGCATGAACGCGACGTCGTCGGCGCTGCCGCTCTTCACCGAACGCTGCTCGGTGGCGCCAGCGACGGCTCCGCCTTCCTGGCCGAAGCCGCCCAGGATCACGTTGAAGAACGACCGGTTCATCGCCTTGCACATGATGTAGGACAGGATCGCCCCGGAGGAGCCCACCAGCGAACCGGCGATGATCAGCATCGAGTTGTTCAGCGAGAAGCCGATGCCCGCCGCCGCCCAGCCGGAATAGCTGTTGAGCATCGACACCACCACCGGCATGTCGGCGCCGCCGATCGGGATGATGATCAGCACGCCGAGCACGAAGGCGATGGCCAGCATGGCCCAGAACGGCACCCAGTCCTGGGTCACCACGAAGGCGATGCCGAAGCCGAGCATCGCGATCGCGAGCACCAGGTTCAGCAGGTGCTGGCCCTGGAACTGCACCGGTGCACCCTGGAACAGCCGGAACTTGTATTTGCCGGACAGCTTGCCGAAGGCGATCACCGAACCCGAGAAGGTGATCGCGCCGACGAAGGCACCGATGAACAGTTCGACCCGGTTGCCCATCGGGATCGGGTCGCCGCGGCCGCCCAGACCCATCGCCCACGGTTCGGCGACGGTGGCGATCGCGATGAACACCGCAGCCAGGCCGATCATCGAGTGCATGAAGGCGACCAGCTCGGGCATCTTGGTCATCTCGACGCGCTTGGCCATCACCGCGCCCAGCGTGCCGCCGACGGCCACGCCGCCGATGACGTACAGCATGCCGGTCGTGGCGGCCTCGCCCGCGAGCTTGTAGATCAGCCCGACGGTGGTCAGGGCAGCAATGGCCATCCCGACCATGCCGAACAGGTTGCCCAGCCGCGACGTGGTCGGGTGAGACAGCCCCTTGAGCGCCTGGATGAAGCAGACCGAAGCGACCAGGTACAGCAGGACGACGAGGTTCATGCTCATGCGTGGTCTCCAGCGGCTTTCCGGGGCTCTTTCTTCTTGAACATCTCGAGCATGCGGCGGGTCACGAGGAAGCCGCCGAACACGTTCACCGCGGCCAGCGCGACGGCGAGCACGCCCATCGTCTTGCCCAGCGGAGTCTCGGTGAGCGCGGCTGCGAGCATCGCACCCACGATGACGATCGCCGAGATGGCGTTGGTCACGGCCATCAGCGGGGTGTGCAGCGCAGGGGTCACGTTCCACACCACGTGGTAGCCGACATAGATGGCCAGCACGAAGATGATCAGGTTGGTGATGGTCGGGTCGACGAGTTCCATGGCAGCTCTCGCTTTCGAGGTTAAAGCTTCCGCACGAGTTCACCGCCGTGGCACACCAGGGTGCCGGCGACGAGGTCGTCTTCGCGGTTGAGGTTGAACTGCCCGGTCTTGTTGTCGAGCATCAGCGCCAGGAAGGTCATCAGGTTGCGCGCATAGAGCGCGCTCGAGTCGGTGGGCACCAGCGCCGGCAGGTTGGTCTGCCCGACCAGCCTGACGCCTTGCACGACGACCGTCTCGCCGGCCTTCGAGCCCTCGACGTTGCCGCCCTGCTCGACCGCCATGTCGACGATCACCGAGCCCGGCTTCATTGACCGCACCATCGCGTCGGTCACCAGCACTGGCGCCTTGCGACCCGGGATCAGCGCGGTGGTGATCACGATATCGGCCAGCGCGATGCGCTTGGCCACCTCGGCCGCCTGCCGGGTCATCCACGACGCGGGCATCGGACGCGCATAGCCGCCGACGCCCTGGGCGATCTCGCGCTCCTCGTCGGTCTCGTAGGGCACGTCGATGAACTTGGCGCCGAGGGACTCGATCTGCTCCTTCACCGCCGGGCGCACGTCGGAGGCCTCGATCACCGCGCCCAGACGCTTGGCGGTCGCGATGGCCTGCAGGCCGGCGACGCCCGCGCCGAGGATCACCACCCGAGCGGCCTTCACCGTCCCGGCGGCGGTCATCAGCATCGGCATGATGCGACCGTAGGTGTCCGCCCCCAGCACGACGGCCTTGTAGCCGGCGATGTTGGCCTGGGAGGACAGCACGTCCATCGACTGCGCGCGCGAGGTCCGCGGCAGCAGCTCCATCGAGAAGGCGGTCAGGCCCTGCTTCGCGAGCGCCTCGATGCCGGCGGCGTCGTACGGCGACAGCAGGCCGATCAGCACGGCGCCCGACTTCATCGTCGCCACTTCGTCGGGCAGCGGTGCACGTACCTTCAGGATCAGCTCGGACTGGCCGTAGACCGAGGCGGCGTCGGCCACGATCGTCGCCCCCGCAGCGGCGTAGTCTGCGTCAGGGAAGTTCGCGCCGGCACCGGCACCGGACTGGACGAACACCGTGTTCTGTCCGGCCGCACAGTACTTCTTGACCGTTTCCGGGGTGGCTGCGACCCGCGTCTCGCCAGGCCGGACTTCAGTGGGAATGCCGATCTTCATTTCGAGAGGTCCCTGTTCACTCGATGCCCCCGCTTCCCCGATGCATGCCGGGGCCAGGTTGGTGGCGGCCGAAGCCGGCCAAAAAGCCTGCGATTATAGTGAAAACTCGCGTACAGGCCAGCGATTCCTGTCAGACGGGAGGCCTGCGGCCGCGCGAACAGGCCTGCGGGACCCCTATAATCCTTCGCCATGTCACCGACGGATCCCCCGGTACGCCCAGCCGCGCGCATCCATGCGCTGCCCGACCTGCTGGTCAGCCAGATCGCAGCTGGCGAGGTGATCGAACGGCCGGCCTCGGCGCTGAAGGAACTGCTCGAGAACGCGATCGACGCCGGCGCGACCGAACTGGTGGTCGAGCTCGATGGCGGCGGCACGCGGCGGATCTCGGTCACCGACAACGGCCACGGCATCGAGAAGGACGACCTCGCGCTCGCGCTCACCCGCCACGCGACCAGCAAGATCGCCGTCCTGGAAGACCTCGAATCGGTGGGCAGCCTGGGCTTCCGGGGCGAGGCACTGGCTTCGATCGCATCCGTGGCGGACCTGACCCTGGCCAGCCGCACGCCGGGCGCGCGCCACGGATGGCGCATCGGCCACACCGGGGCGACCGGCGCCGGCAGCACGTCAGGGCCGCAGATCGGTCCTGCGGCCCTGTCGCCGGGCACCCGGATCGAGGCGCTGGACCTGTTCTTCAACACCCCGGCACGCAAGCGCTTCCTCAAGTCCGAGCAGACCGAGTACGCGCACTGCGAGGAAGCAGTGCACCGGATCGCGCTCGCCCATCCGGGGGTTGGCTTCCGGCTGTCGCACAATGGCCGGACGGTGCTCCACCTGCCGCCGCAGGAACGCGCCGCGCGGATCGTCGCGCTGCTGGGCAGCGATTTCGGCGATGCAGCGCTGCCGGTCGAGGAGGCCGGCGGCCCCCTCTCGATCAGCGGTGCGATTGCCCAGCCAGCCTACTCCCGCGCCTCGCGCGACGCGCAGTACCTGTTCGTCAACGGCCGCTTCGTGCGCGACAAGCTGCTCTCGCACGCAGTGCGCGCGGCCTACCGGGACGTGCTGCACCACCAGCGACACCCGGCGTTCGCGCTGTACCTGACCATCGACCCGCGCGCGGTCGACGTGAACGTGCACCCGACCAAGATCGAGGTGCGCTTCCGCGAGTCGCAGGCGGTGCACCAGTTCGTGCTGCGTGCGCTCGAGAAGGCGCTCGCCACCACCCGCGCCGGCAGCACCGGCGGTGGCCTCGCCACCGGCACCGGAGCGGACGCACAGGCTTCGCCGCCCGGAACCGTCGCCGGCACGCAGGGCGCCGACCCGCTCGACCCGCCGCGCAGCCTCGCATGGAAGGCACCGGCCGGATGGGGCCTCGACCGGTCCGCGCGCGGGGGCGGGCCGGCCCAGGCGCCCCTGGGACTGCGTACGACCGAACCCGCAGCGCTCTATGACGCGCTGTTCGGTGCACGGCCGGGCGACGGCGCGCCCTGGCAGGGGCCCTCGCCCGCGGCGGCAATGGCAGCGCCCGGCCCGGACACGGCGAATGATGACGCTCGTCCGGCGACCGACGGCACTGCCACCACCGACGACGCGCAGCCGCTCGGCTTCGCACTGGGCCAGCTCGCCGGCGTCTACGTGCTGGCGCAGAACGCGCACGGTCTGGTGGTAGTCGACATGCATGCGGCGCACGAGCGGATCGTGTTCGAGCGGCTCAAGCAGACCGTCGATGCCGGCACCGTGCCGCGCCAGCCGCTGCTGCTGCCGGTGTCGTTCGCCGCGTCCGCACTGGACATCGCCGCGATCGCGGAACATCGCGACACGCTCGAGCGGCTCGGCTTCGACCTCGCGCCGCTGTCGCAAGGGACCATCGCGGTACGTGCCGTGCCGGCCACGCTGGAGCGCGCGGACCCGGTCGAGCTCGCACGAGCGGTGCTCGCCGAGCTGCACGAGTCGGGCGAGGTGGACACCGTCGCCGCCCGCCGCGAGCACCTGCTGGCGACCATGGCCTGCCACGGTGCGGTACGCGCGAACCGCGCACTGACCCTGACCGAGATGAATGCACTGTTGCGCGAGATGGAGGCCACCGAGCGCTCGGGGCAGTGCAACCACGGACGGCCAACCTGGTTCCAGGTCACGCTCGCCGAGCTCGACCGGATGTTCCTGCGCGGCCGCTGATGGACGACCGGGCGGCTCCGCCGGAACTGCCGCCGGCGCTGGTCCTGACCGGCCCGACCGCCAGCGGCAAGAGCGGCATCGCGATCGAGCTCACCCGCTGCCTGCCGTGCGAGATCGTCAGCGTCGACTCGGCGCTGGTCTACCGAGGCATGGACATCGGCACCGCCAAGCCGGACGCGGCCACCCGGGCACGCGTGCCGCACCACCTGGTCGACCTGCTCGACCCGACCGAGCGCTACAGCGCCGCGCGCTTCGTCGACGACGCGCTAGCCGCAATGGCCGGGATCATCGCCCGCGGCAACCTGCCGCTGCTCGCCGGCGGCACCATGCTCTACCTGAAGGCGCTGGCCTCGGGCATCACGGACCTGCCGCACGCCGACCCGGCCACGCGCAGCGTGATCGACGCGATGGCGGCCGACAGCGGCTGGCCGGCGATGCATGCCGAGCTGGCGCGTTTCGATCCGGATACCGCCGCCCGGCTGGACCCGAACGACGCGCAGCGCATCCAGCGTGCGCTGGAGGTGTATTACCTGACCGGCGAGCCGATGTCGAAGCTGCTGCGCGAACGGCCACCGAAGCCACTGCCGTACCGGCTGGTGCAGGCTGCGTTGGTGCCTTCGGACCGCGCGGTACTCCACCAGCGGATCGAGGCACGCTTCGACGAGATGCTGGAGCTCGGGCTGATCGGCGAGCTGCGCCGGCTGCGCGAGACCCACGCGCTGGACCCCGACCTGCCTTCGATGCGCTGTGTCGGTTATCGACAGGCCTGGGCCTACCTCGACGGACACGCCTCGCTCGGACAGTTGCGCAGCACCGGCATCGCGGCAACCCGCCAGCTGGCCAAGCGTCAGCTCACCTGGCTGCGATCGATGCCGGAGGTCGCGACGTTCGACTGCCTGGGCGCTGATCCGCTGGGCCAGGTGCTGGATTTCTACGCCGGCATGCTCGCCGCATAGCGGCGCGCGGACCTGCCGTCAGCCGACGGTCGAGCGTACGCTGCCGCGCGCAAGCGTGGTCTCCAGCACGGTTCCTGGCGCAGCCTCGCCGGCGTCGCGAAGCACCGCCCCGCCGGGCAGCCGGGTGATGCTGTAGCCGCGCTCGAGCACGGCGCCCGGGTTCAGGTGGGCCAGGCTTGCCCGCAAGGCGTCCACGCGGGACTGGCTGCGTTCGATCTGCCGGCTGGCCGCACCGGCCAGGCGGGCACCCAGCCGCCCCAGCGCGGCGCTGCGCGCATCGAC
>CANHBC010000050.1 GCA_947458835.1 Betaproteobacteria bacterium
CAGACCGTCGAATTCCTGCGTACCGAACTCGCCCGCTGGGCCCGCGTGGTGCGCGACTCCGGCGCCAGGCCCGAGTAGCGGCGGTACCCGCGTCCGCGCGGCGCACAAGGTCATACGGGTCCGGACTGTGGCGGCACGCCGCCCCCCCGGGCCGACAACACGGGAGGATCTCATGGGGATGATGGACGGCAAGGTCGTGGTGGTTACCGGCGCCGGCCGCGGCGTGGGCCGCGGCGTCGCGCTGCTGATGGCCGCCGAGGGTGCCCGAGTCGTGGTCAACGACATCGGGGCGGCGCTGGACGGATCCGGCAGCGCGGAGACACCGGCGCAGGAAGTGGTCGGCGAGATCGTGGCGGCCGGTGGCGAGGCGGTCGCCAATTGCGACAGCGTCTCCGGGTTCGACAGCGCCGGCAGGATCGTGCAGTGCGCGCTGGACACCTTCGGGCGCATCGACGCCGTGGTGAACAACGCGGGCATCCTGCGCGATGTCATCTTCCACAAGATGACCGAGACCGACTGGGACTCGGTCATCGACGTGATGCTCAAGGGCGCGTTCAACGTGTCGCGCCATGCGGCCGATCACTTCCGGCGCCAGGAGTCGGGGGCCTTCGTCCACATGACCTCGACCGCCGGGCTGATCGGCGCGATCGGCCAGGCCAACTACGCAGCCGCCAAGCTGGGTATCGTCGGCCTCTCGAACTCGATCGCCCGCGACATGCAGAAGTACCGTATCCGTTCGAACTGCCTGGCGCCGTCGGGCTGGACGCGGATGATCGCGTCGATCCCGACCAACGATCCCGCCCAGCAGAAGCGTGTGGCGCAGCGGATGGCCGTGAAGGCCGAGATGAACGCCCCGCTCACGGTGTTCCTGTGCAGCGACGCCGCGGCCGAGGTGACCGGGCAGGTGTTCGCCGTGCGCAAGAACGAGCTGTTCCTGTTTTCCCAGCACCGGCCGGTCCGCGGCGTCCATCGCAGCGACGGCTGGACGCCGACGGACATCGCCGAGCATGCGCTGCCCAGCTTCCGCCCGAGCCTCGTGCCGCTGGAGCGCACGGTTAACGTGTTTCCGTACGACGCGATCTGACACCCGCCAAGGCCGCCGATGACCATCGACTACGAAACGCTGAAGAACTGGCAGATCCCCGACCTGCCGCTGCAGCTCTCCCGGAAGGACACCATCCTCTACGCCCTGGGGCTCGGCCTCGGCGCCGACCCGATGGACCTGCAACAGCTGCGCTTCGTGTACGAGCAGGGGCTGCATGCCCTGCCCACGATGTCGGTCGTGCTGTGCCAGCCGATGGGCTGGACGGCGGACCCGCGTACGGGCGTCGACCGCACCAAGGTCGTGCACGGCGAACAGGGCTTCCGGCTCCATCGCCCGTTGCCGGTCGAGGCCAACCTGGTCGGACGCACGCGGGTGGTGGACGTGATCGACAAGGGCGAAGGCAAGGGTGCGCTGATCCTCACCGAGACGCGCATTCTGGACGCCGGCAGCGGCGAGTGCCTGGCTACGACCGAATCCACCAGCTTCGCGCGAGCCAACGGCGGCTTCGGTGGCCCGTCCGTGTCGCCGCGCGTGCCGCGTACCCTGCCCGCCCGCGCGCCCGACCTCGCCGACGAATGGCCGGTGATCCCGCAGCTTGCGCTGATCTACCGCCTCTCCGGCGACTACAACCCCCTGCATGCCGATCCCGCGTTCGCGGCGCGGGCCGGTTTCAGCCAGCCCATCCTGCATGGACGGGCGACCTTCGGCATCGCCGGCATCGCGCTGCTGCGCCAGCTGTGCGGCTGGGATCCGGCACGCCTGACCGCGATGGAGGCGCGCTTCTCCGCGCCGGTCTATCCGGGTGACACGATCCGCACCGAGATCTGGCGCGAGGGTAGCGAGGCGTTCTTCCGCTGCACGGTCCCGGCGCGCGACGCGGTGGTACTCAACAACGGCTGGGCCGAGGTTTCGGGATGATCGATGCCGGGACGGCCGGTCATCGGCGCATGCTGGTCGACAGCGTCGCCGACTACTGCCGCCGCTCCGATCCACTGCGCCGGTGCCGCATGCTGCGTGGCACCGAGCCCGGCTTCGACCGTGGCGCCTGGCTCGAGATGGCCGGGCTGGGCTGGACCGCGCTCGTCGTGCCGGAGTCCTGCGGCGGCCTCGGCCTGACGGTTACCGAGCATGCGCTCGTGGCGGGCGGTGCAGCCGCCTTCCTGATGCCAGAGCCGCTCACCTCGGTGATGATCGCGGCACGGACGCTCGCCGGCTGCATCGCCTCCGACGCGCCGACGGACCTGGCGCACGAACTGCTTGCGCAGGTTGCCTCCGGCACCACCCTTCCCGCGCTCGCATGGCAGGAAGACGCCGGGCGTGTCGATCCGGCCGCGATCACGGCGACGGCCCGGCCGTCGGCCACGGTGGCCGGTACCGTTGTGGTGGATGGCCACAAGCGCTTCGTGGTCGGCGGCGCCGGCGCCGACGGCTACGTGCTGTCGGTGCACGAGGCGGGCGTTCCCGCCCTGTACTGGGTCCCGGCTGGGCATCCCGGGCTGAAGGTCGTGCTGCATCCGCTCGCAGATGGCCGGTCCGCGGTGGACCTGCACTGCGAGCGGATGGAATTGACAGCCGGGCACCGACTCCTGGCGGGCGATGCCGCGCTGGACGCGTTGCAGGCGGGCATCGACGATGGCAACCTGTCGCTGGCGGCAGAACTGCTCGGACTATCGCGGCGCCTGCTCGACCTGACGCTCGATTACCTTCGCACGCGCAGCCAGTTCGGTCGTCCGATCGGCGCGTTCCAGGCGCTCCAGCACCGCGCCGTCGACCTGTACGTGCATCAGCGCATCGGCGATGCGACGCTCGAACAGGCGCTGCGCACGGTGGCCGATGCCCGGCCGGGCGGACGAAGTGCCGCGGCGAGCCGCGCCAAGGCCCGGGCATGCGAGACGGCTGCGCGCATCACGCGCGAGTCGATCCAGATGCACGGCGCAATCGGCTTCACCGACGACTGCGACGTCGGCCTGTACGTGAAGCGCGCGCTGGTGCTGTCGGCATGGCTGGGCAACGCACGGCTGCACCGCGCCCGCTACGCCGAGCGGGTTCCACTGGACGCCGAGGCCGCCTGAGGATTTCGATGGACGACATGGATCTCGACCGGCTGGACAGCCCGGCGCCCGACTGGGATGCATTGCAGGACGACCGGTTCCGGCTGGAGGTGCGCGACTGGCTGCGGGCGAACTGCCCGCCGCATGTCCGCTTCCCGGCCGGCCGGATGCATTGGCACGAGTGCCGCGACTGGTGGGAGCGCCTGTACCGCAAGGGATGGATCGCGCCGGCGTGGCCGCGCGAGCTCGGTGGCATGGGTCTGTCTCCCTACAAGCAGGTCATCATGGCCGAGGAACTCGAGCGCCATGGGTGCGGACGCATGCCTGACCAGGGCATCACCCAGGTAGGGCCGATCCTCGTGCGCTACGGAACGCCCGAACAGAAGGCGTGGTACCTGCCGCGCACGCTGTCGGGCGAGGCGATCTGGTGCCAAGGGTATTCTGAACCGAACGCCGGGTCCGACCTGGCGAGCCTGCAGACCACCGCCACCGAGGACGGCGACGACTACGTGATCGAGGGCAGCAAGATCTGGACGACGCTGGCGATGGACGCGACGCACATGTACCTGCTTGCGCGCACCGGCCGCGGCACGCGCAAGCAGGAGGGCATCAGCTTCCTGCTGCTCGACATGCGTGCGCCCGGGCTGGTCGTGCGTCCGATCCGCAACATCGCGGGCGACGCAGAGTTCTGCCAGGTGTTCTTCGACCGGGTGCGCACGCCGAGGTCGAACCTGGTCGGCGCAGCCGGACAGGGCTGGGCGATCGCCAAGTCGCTGCTCGGCTTCGAGCGGCTTGGCATCGGCAGTCCGCGGCGACCGCAGCTCGCGTTTGCCCGGCTGCAGCAGCTGGCCGCAGCCCGCGGGCTGTTCGACGACCCGGTGTTCATGGAACGCTTCACCGCGCTGCGCCTGGACATCCTCGATCTGTCGGCCACCTATGAATCGTTCGTCGAGCAGGTCCGCCGGGGCGAACCGCTCGGGCCGGACGTCTCTCTGCTCAAGGTCTGGGCGACCGAGGTGATGCAGCGCTGTTCCGAGCTGATGATCGAGGGCGGCGACGAGCACGCAGCCTTCGCCGGCACCGTTGACGTGGACGGCAGCCCGGTCAATGTCCTGGCGCCGTTCTACAGCTCGCGCCCGGGTACGATCTACGGCGGGTCCAATGAGATACAGCGCAACATCCTGGCCAAGGCCGTGCTCGGGCTGCCCCAGTAGCATGGATCGCGCGATCTTCTCCGGCAACGTGGTGCACGTGCCCGTGGCGGCGAGCACCCCCTGGGTACCCGCCACCTTCGCACAGGTGCTCGATGCCGCCGTCGCGCGGGGAGCCGAGCGCGAGGCGCTGGTCGTCGACGGCGTGCGCTGGAGCTTCGGCCAGTTGCGCCAGGCGGCACAGCGCGTCGCCCGGGCGCTGGTCGCGCACGGCGTGCAACCGGGCGACCGGGTCGCGGTGTGCACCGGCAACCGCGTGGAATGGGTCGCCTTCTTCCTCGGCGCCGGGCTGGCCGGTGCGGTGACCGTACCGGTGAACACCCGCTTCAAGTCCGAGGAACTGCGCTACTGCCTCGCACAGTCCGGTGCGGTGCTGCTGGCGGTCGCGGACAGGTTCCTGAAAGTGGACTTCATCGCGATGTTGCGCGAGATCGAGCCCGCGCTCGACCGTACGTTGCCGGGTGCGCAGCTCCCCTCGCTGCGCCACGTCGCGGTATTCGGCTCCGACGTCCCGGCCGCGACCGTCGGCTGGGAGGCCTTCCTGGCGACCGGCGACGCCCTGACTTTACCGGCCGGACGCGCGACGCCGGATGACGTGGTCCTGATCCAGTACACGTCGGGCAGCACCTCCTTCCCCAAGGGGGTTCGGCTGAGCCATGACGCGATGCTGCGCAACGCGGATGCGATCGCCCGTCGGATCGGCCTCGATGCCGGGGATCGCTACTTCAGCGCCCGACCGTTCTTCCACGTCGCGGGCACCACACTGTCGATCCTCGCGGCGCTGTGCCGCGGTGCCTGCCTGGTGTCGACGCCGTCCTTCGATGCCGGCACCTCGCTCGATGCCCTCGAGGCCGAGCAGTGCACCTTCCTGTCCGGCAACGATCCGATGTTCCAGATGATGCTGAGCCATCCGTCGCTGCAGTCGCGCAGGCTGTCGCTGCGCGGGGGCTGGGGTTCGTGCACCCCGCAGATGATGCAGGCGGCCGAGGAGGCCTTCGGCATGAAGATCTGCCATGCGTACGGGCTGTCCGAGGCCGCTCCCAACGTCTGCATGTCGGACTGGCGCGACCCGCCGGAGAAGCGCTGGAACAGCTTCGCCCTGCCCCTGGCCGGACTGTCAGTGCGCATGGCCGACCCGGCCACCGGCGAAGCGCTGCCCGCTGGCGCCACCGGCGAGATCCAGGTGCGGGGCTGGAGCCTGATGAAGGGTTACCATGGCATGCCGGAGCAGACGGCGCAGACGTTCACCGCGGACGGCTGGCTGCGCACCGGCGATCTCGGCACCTTCGATGCCGATGGCCGGATGCACTTCATCGGCCGCATCAAGGAGGTGTTCCGCGTCGGTGGCGAGAACGTCGCGCCGGCCGAGGTCGAGGACCTGCTGCTGCGCCATCCTGCGGTGGCGCAGGCCCAGGTGGTTGGAGTACCCGATGCCCGCCTGGGCGAGGTGGGCGCCGCCTACGTGGTGCTGCGCGAGGGCGCGTCGCTCGAGCCCGCGGCGTTGATCGAATGGACGCGTACGCGGATCGCCGGTTTCAAGGTGCCGCGCTACGCGAAGGTGGTGGACGGCTTCGAGGCTATCGGCATGACCGCCAGCGTCAAGGTACAGAAGAACCGGCTGCGCGAGCATGCGCTGCGCGACTTCGGCCTGGTCTGAGCGCCAGGCCGAAGTCGCAGACACGGAAGGAACGAAGATGACGGTAAGGCTGGAAACCTCGGATGGCATCGCGACGCTGACGCTCGATCGTCCGGACAAGCTCAACGCGATGTCCGACGAGATGTACGACCTGCTCCACGACCATGCACACGCACTGTCGGCCGACCCGCAGGTCCGGGCGATCATCCTGACCGGCAGCGGCAAGGGCTTCTGCTCGGGGGGCGACATCTCGAACATGGCCAAAACAGACCTCACGGGCTCACGCGCGCGCTCGAAGTCGCGCCACCGCACGTTCATGGCGCTGGCCTCGATCGAGAAGCCGGTGATCGCCGCGGTGCACGGCCCGGTCTACGGCATCGGAACCAGCCTGATGTTCGCCTGCGACCTGATCATCGCGGCGCGCAGCACCACGATGGCGCTGTCGTTCAAGCGCGTGGGCGTGGTGCCCGACGGCGGTGCCATCTTCTTCCTGTCGCAGTACCTGGGCATCGCCAAGGCGAAGGAGCTGGTCTACACCGGACGCAAGGTCACGGCCGAGGAACTGCTCGCGCTGAACATCGCGATGAAGGTCGTGCCCGACGAGACGCTGCAGGACGAGGCGCGCGCGCTGGCCACGGAGATGGCAGCCTCGGCGACCTGGATGCTTGGTCTGACCAAGAAGATGTTCCAGTTCATGTACACACCGACGCTCGAGCAGTTGCTCGACTACGAGGCGCTGATGCAGACGCACGTGCGCCTGTCCGAAGACCACAAGGAAGGCGTGGCAGCGTTCCGAGAGAAGCGCGCGCCGCGCTTCCAGGGTCGCTGAGCGATGGACCGCACTGGTGCGGGCGGCGTGCTCGGGGTCGAGTCGGTCGGCGCAGTGCGGCTGCTCACCCTGAACCGCCCGGACAAGCTCAATGCCATGGATACCGCGCTGGTCGAGGCGCTCGTGGCGGCGCTGCGGGCCGCCGACGCCGACACATCGGTCGGTGCGATCGTGGTCACCGGATCGGGCCGGGCGTTCTGCGCCGGCGCGGACATGTCCGAATTCCGGGACCTGCCGCCCGAGGAACGCCACCGGGTGGAGCACCGCTCGCAGCTCACGGCGTCGCTGCAGCTGCTGCTGCCCGGGCTGGCCCGGCCAGTCATCGCCGCCACCCGCGGCCACGTGCTCGGTGGTGGCTGCGCGCTGGCGCTCGCCTGCGACCTCGTGGTGGCGGCCGAGAGCTCGCGCTTCGGCTACCCGGAGGTCAGGCGCGGCATCCTGGCAGCGTCGGTCACCCCGAACCTGGCGCGACAGGTGGGTACCAAGGCGGCCTTCGAACTGCTGGCTACCGGTCGGTCGATCGAACCCGCGCGCGCCCTTGAGCTGGGCATGGTGAACCGGGTGGTGCCCGACGGCACCGAGGTCGATGTCGCGCTTTCGCTCGCCGCCGAGCTGGCCGCCCTGCCCGCGCCGGCCCTGCACGCCACCAAGCGTCTGTTCTATCGCTCCCTGGACGCGGACTTCGAGCACGCCTTTGCGCTCGCCCAGGAGGCGCATGCCAGCCTGCGCAAGGCCGATCGCGCCGCGTCTGAACCATCCATTGCTGAGGAACGACCATGACGATCACCTCCCGTCTTCCGCGTCCAGCCGCCCTGCTGGCTGCGTTCGCCCTGCTGGGGGTGGCACCGGTCCAGGCCCAGGCACCGAAGGGTGAGGAGCCGTGGCCGGTGCGCCCGGTGCGCTTCATCGTGCCCTTCGCCCCCGGGGCTGCAAACGACCTGATCGCCCGGGCGGTGGGCTCGAAGCTCGCCGACATCTGGGGCCAGAGCGTGGTGGTGGACAACCGTCCGGGTGGCGGCACGGTGATCGGCAGCGAGATCGTCGCCCGCGCGCCGGCCGATGGCTACACGCTGCTGCAGGTCGGGCTGGCGCATGCGGTCAATCCGAGCGTCATCGCCAGGCTGCCCTACGATTCGCTGCGCGACTTCACCATGGTCGCGCAGACCGGGGAGTCGCCGTTCGTTCTGGTGACCAACGTGTCGCTGCCGGTGAAGAACGTGCGCGACCTGGTCGCCCTGGCGAAGGCCAGGCCCGGCACCCTCGCCTACGGATCCACCGGTTCCGGCGGCACGTCGCACCTGATGGGCGAGCTGCTCAAGAGCATGGCCGGGATCGACGTGATCCACGTTCCCTACAAAGGGCTCTCCCCAGCGCTGACCGAGGTCATCGGCGGGCAGATCCAGTACAGCTTCGGCAGCTGGTCGACCGTCGGTCCGTTCGTGAAGTCCGGCAAGCTGCGTGCACTGGCGGTGACCAGCGCCCGCCGCAGTCCGGTCACGCCTGACCTGCCGACGATCGCCGAAGAAGGCTTCAAGGGGTACGACGCGACGCCCTGGTGGGGTATCGCCGGTCCGGCCGGTATCCCGCGTCCGCTGCTCGCTCGCATCAACAAGGGTGTGCGCGCCGCGATGGCCTCGCCCGAGATGAAGGAACGCTTCGCGGTGCAGGGTATCGAGATCGCCACCGGGACGCCCGAGGAATTCACCGCGCTGGTGCAGGCAGAGATCGCGCGCTGGGCGAAGATCGTGAAGGCGGCCGGCATCAAGGCGGACTGACGTGACAGCAGACTTCGCCCGGCTGATCGAACCGCGTGGCGTGGCGGTGATCGGCGCATCGGATGACCCGCGCAAGATCGGTGGCCAGCCGATGCGGTTCCTCACCGAGTTCGGCTACGGCGGCGCCGTGTACCCGGTCAATCCGCGGCATTCGACGATCCGCGGGCTGAGGTGCTACGCCAGTGCTGCCGACCTGCCGCAGCCCTGCGACGTGGCGGTCGTGGCGGTGCCGGCAGCCGCGGTGCCGCAGTCGATCCGCGACCTCGGCCGCGCCGGCGTGCCGCACGCGATCGTGCTCTCTGCGGGCTTCCGCGAACTCGGCGAGCGCGGCATGGCGCTGCAGCGCGAACTCGACGACGCGCTGCGCGACACCGGCATCCGCATCATCGGCCCGAACTGCCAGGGCGTCATGAACCTGCGCGCCCGGGCCTATCTCGGGTTCGGCCACGCCTTCTCGAACCCGTCCCTGCAGCCTGGCCCGGTGTCGATGGTCACGCAAAGCGGAGGCTTCGGCTATTCGGTGGTGTCGGCCGCGCAGCGAGAGGGCATCGGCTTCAGCTACGTGTTCTCCACCGGCAACGAGGCGAACATCAGTTCACTCGAGATGATGGCCGCGCTGATCGAGCGTCCAGAGGTGGAGGTGCTGGTCACCTACATGGAGGGGCTGTCCGATGGCCGCGCGCTGCTGGCGCTCGGCGAGCGTGCGTTGCAGCTCGGCAAGCCGATCCTGGTCTGGAAGGTCGGCAACACCGCGGCCGGGCAGCGGGCCGTCGCCTCGCACACCGCAAACCTCACTGCGGGCGCCGAGTTGTACCGTGCCGCGTTCGAACGCGGTGGCTTCGTGCAGATCCGCGACATCGACGACCTGATCGACACCCTGCATGCGTTCCTCGGCGGTCGCCTGCCGAAGGGCAATGGGGTGACCATCCTCACCACCTCCGGCGGTGCCGGCGTGCTCATGGCCGACCGCTGTGAAGAGGCTGGGCTGTCACTGCCGCTGCCCAGCCCGGCGTCGGTGGAGGCAATCCGTGCGGTCGCACCCGACTTCGCGGCGCTGGGCAACCCGCTCGACGTGACCGCGCATTTCTCCCCGGCGTGGAAGGAATACAACCAGATCATCCGCACGCTGCTGGCCGACCCGACGGTGGACCTGTTGATGCCGCGTTCGATCGGCGGGGCCAATGCCGATGCCTGGAGCGCGGAGCTGGTCGAGATCCTGAAAGAGACCGACAAGCCGGTCATCGTCAGTCAGAACGAGCCGCCCGAACGGATCCAGTCGACGATCGACCGCCTGCGCGCGGCCCACGTACCGCTGATCTCGACGCCTGCGCGGTGCGCTGCGGCTGCGGGCGCGCTCTCGTCGTTCGCTGCGCGGCTGCGCGCCCACGCCTCGCGCCCGCCGCCCGCGCCGCGCGAAGTGCCCAGGGTCGAGCTCGACCTTCCCGCCGAAGGGGGCTCGCTCGGCGAGCACCGCTCCAAGTCGATCGTCGCCGCCTACGGCATCCCGGTTACCCGGGAAGTGCTGCTGTCACCGGCGGAACTGGGCCGCTTGTCCAGCCTGCCGTTCGCCGGCCCTTGGGCGGTGAAGATCGAATCGCCGGACATCCCGCACAAGACCGAGGCAGGTTGTGTACGACTGGGCATCGCCGGGCTGCTCGAGCTGAAGTCCGCTGCACGCGAGGTCGAGGACAACGCGCGTCGGTATGTGCCGCATGCACGGATCGACGGCATCCTGGTGACCGAGATGGCCCGCGGCACCGAGGTCATCGTCGGCGCGGTGGTCGACCCGGTGTTCGGGCCGGTGGTGATGTTCGGACTGGGCGGCGTGGCCGCCGAACTGCTGCGTGACGTCACCCACGAGTTCGCCCCGTTCGACCGGGCCACCGCGCGCGCGATGATCGGCCGCATCCGCACCGCCCCCCTGCTCACCGGCTACCGAGGCCGCCCGGCGCTGGACCTGGACGCACTGGCCGACGTGCTGAGCCGCGTGTCCTGGCTGGTGGCGGACCACGCCGGGCGCATCGCTGAAATCGACCTCAACCCGTTGTTCCTCGGCGAACGTGGCATCGTCGCGGCCGATGCGCTGGTTGCGCTTGCGCCGGGCCCGGCTTCCAACGCCGAAAACCGTGTCTGACCCTGTTTTACAGAAGAGAGGATGCACCGGATCATGGACCTCAAGCAGCAGTCGCCGCTCGGGAAGTACCTCGAGCACCTGAAGGCGGGCGAGTTCGCCTACCAGTACAGCCCCGCCGACGGCAAGGCCTTCTTCTACCCGCGCGTGGTCGCTCCGGGCAGCGGCGCTGCGCTCGAGTGGCGCATCTCCCGTGGGCTGGGTACGGTGTACTCCACCACCTGGATCCCGGTGAAGGACGGCCAGCCCTATAACGTCGCGCTTGTCGACATGGATGAGGGCTTCCGGTTGATGAGCCGGGTCGAGGACATCGACGCGAAGGCAGTCGCGATCGGCATGCGCGTGAAGTTCCGCGCCCATGCAGGGGACAAGCCGGAGGATCCCCCCTATCCCGTGTTCACCGCCGTGGAGGGCGCATGATGCATAACCTGCTCAAGCGCGGCAGCGCCGCGATCGTCGGCGTGGCCGAATCCGACCTGGGCCTGGTCGCGCCGCACACCAGCCCGATCGACCTGATGGCGCAGGGCATCGTGCGCGCACTCGACGATTGCGGGCTCGAGCTGTCCGACGTCGATGCGCTGTTCGCCGCGACGTCCCAGGCGCGCTTCTCGACGATGATGCTCAAGGAATACCTCGGGCTGAACCCGACCTGGAACGACAACACCCAGATCGGTGGATCGTCGTTCGAGGCCCACGTGGCGCACGCCTGGGCGGCGATCCAGCTCGGCCAGTGCGAGGTCGCGGTGATCGCCTACGGCAGTACCCAGCGGTCGGTGTCGCGTGCCGCGGCCAGCCCGCGCGAGTACAACTACTACGAGGCGCCGTTCAAGCCGTTCATGCCGACCAGCGCCTATGCGATGGCAGCCGCGCGCCACATGCACCAGTACGGGACCACACGCGAGCAGCTGGCCGAGGTGGCGGTGGCGGCGAGGCAATGGGCGCTGATGAACCCGGTCGCCTGGGAGAAGGAGCCGCTGACGGTTGAGCAGGTGCTGGCCTCGCGGATGGTGAGCCACCCGCTGTCGGTGCGCGACTGCTGCCTGGTCACCGATGGCGGTGGCGCGATCGTGATGACCTCCGGCGAGCGTGCGAAGACGCTGAAGAAGAAGCCGGTTTACCCGATCGGCTATGGCGAGGGGCTGTCGCACAACAGCATCGCCAGCATGGCGGACCTCACCGTGACCGGTGCCGCCGTGTCGGGCCCGCGTGCGTACGCGATGGCCGGCCTGGGCCCGAAGGACATCGATGTGGTCGAGCTGTACGATGCGTTCACGATCACGCCGATCCTGTTCCTGGAAGACCTCGGCTTCTGCCCGAAGGGCGAAGGTGGCCGCTTCGTCTCGGGCGGTCGCATCGCGCCGGGCGGCGAATTGCCGGTTGACACCAACGGCGGCGGTCTGTCCTATTGCCATCCGGGCATGTACGGACTGTTCATCCTGATCGAGGCAGTCCGCCAGTTGCGGGGTGAATGCGGGCCGCGGCAGGTGAAGGATGCGGAGACCGCGATCGTGCACGGCAACGGCGGCGTGCTGTCGAGCCAGATCACCTGCATCCTGGGCGGGCCATCGACGGTCTGAGCCGAGGCTGAGGGCGATGTCGATGCCACCGACCGCGGGTGCGCAGCCGCGGCGCGCGCCGGTGGCAAGGCCAGACCGGGTTCGCGCCGGGTTCCCGGTCCTGTGGATGCTTGCATCGCTCCTCGGCCTGCCTGCGGGGGTCTCCACCGCCGTCGCAGCCGGCGTCGGCGTCGAACGGGCTGCCCAGGGGCAGCGCCTCGATCGCTCGATCCGCCGCATCAGCCTGGCGCACCATGTGGTGCGCATCCGTGGCCTCGCACCGATCTGCCCGCTGATGAAGCGGGTGCTGTCGATGAACGTACGCTACGCCGACCTCGACGGTGACAACGCGGAAGAGGCCGTGGTGGAAGCCGTCACGTGCCAGTCCACCGATGGCAGCGCCGACCTGGTGGGCGTGTACAAGTACGAGCGTCCCGACAGCGTGCGCGAGCTGGCGACCGAGCATGCGGTGCGCTCGTCCGAGCCGGTATTCTCCGGTGCGACCGGCCCTCTGCGGCTCGAACTGATCGATGGCCGGTTGGTGCGCTGGTTCGCGGTGGCCGGCGCCGCCTGTCCATCCGGCAAGGCCCGCGCGCCAGGCCGCCGAACGCTGGTCTATCGCTGGGGCGGCGAGCGGTTCGTCGTTGATCGCATCGAGGAAGTTCCGCCGGGTGGATGCTGAACCCACGGTGGCCAGCAGGCCGGGCGCGGACGCGGGATAATCGCCAATCCCGAACTGGAGGAGTACCGACCATGTCCGCTTCGCCGCCGGCCGCGACGCCGATGACGCCATCCCTTCACCGCCTCACGATCGCCGAGGTCTCGGCGCTCATCCAGTCCAGGCAGCTGTCTGCCGTCGAATACACCCAGGGACTGGTGCAGCGCATCGACGCGCTCGAGCCGCAGATCAACGCGTTCATCACGCCCACGACCAGCCAGGCGCTCGAACAGGCGCGCGCCGCCGATGCCGCGATCGCCCGCGGGGACTGGAAGGGTCCGCTGCATGGAGTGCCGTTCGCGCTCAAGGATATCTACGACACCGCGGGCATCCTCACCTCGGGGCATTCGCGGGTGTGCATCGACCGTATCCCGGCCAGCGACTCGACGGCCACCCGCCGGCTGTACGACGCCGGCGCGACGCTACTCGGCAAGCTGGCCACGCACGAGTTCGCGCACGGCGGTCCTTCGTTCGACCTGCCCTGGCCACCCGCCCGCAACCCCTGGAACACCGCCTGCTTCACCGGCGGCTCGAGCAGTGGCTCCGGTGCCGCGCTCGCTGCCGGCTTCGTTCCGGCGGCACTGGGCTCGGACACCGGCGGTTCGATCCGCGGACCGGCGTCCTGGTGCGGGGTGTCCGGCCTGATGCCCACCTTCGGCCTGGTATCGCGCGCCGGCGTGATCCCGAACTCGTTCTCCTTCGACCACTGCGGTCCGATGGCCCGCTCGGTCGAGGACTGCGCCATCCTGCTGCAGGCCCTCGCCGGCTATGACCCGGCCGACAGCGGCTCGGTGCGCTGCAATGTTCCCGACTACCGGGCAGCCCTCACGCAGGACCTCAAGGGGCTGCGAGTGGGCGTGCTGCGCCACTACTGGGAAGAAGACCAGCCCGCTCCGGCGGACGTGGTCACAGCACTCGACGATGCGATCGGCGTGCTGCGCGGCCTTGGCGCCACCGTCGAGGACGCGCGCGTGCGCCCGCTGAAGGAATCGTTCGACATCAAGGTGATCATCGCCGAGACCGAGATCTTCACGATCCACCTGAAGGCGCTGCAGGAGCGCCCGGGGGACTTCGGCTGGGATTTCCTGCAGCGAGCCCTCCCGGCCTGCCTGTTCTCGGCGAGCGACTATTTCCGCGCCACGCGCGAGCACCGGCGCACGGTGACGCAGATGGCCGGCATCTTCGACCGCTACGACGTGCTGCTCACCGTCGGCCAGGGCGCAGCGCCCCGGCTCGACCATCACGACCCCCTCAACTTCTGGAAGAAGCCCAACCTGTTCACGCCGTCGAACGTGGCGGCCGGACCGGCCCTGGTGGTGTGCAGTGGGTTTTCCGCGAGCGGACTGCCGCTGGGCATGCAGGTGATCGGCCGGCCCTTCGACGAGCAGACCGTGCTGCGCGTGGGACATGCCTTCCAGCTCGCCACCGACTTCCACCGCCGCGAGCCCACGCTCACCCCAGGGGCCGCCCAGCCGGTGCTGGCAGCGATCCCGGTGCCTACCGACGCCCCGGAAACCGATGCCAGGACCCGTGCGCTGTGCGACACGATGGCCGAGCGCGCGGGGCTGCGCCTGAATGATTCGCAGCGCATCCTGCTCTACCGCGCCGCGCCGTACGCGCTCGAGATGGTGGCCCGCCTGAAGGGCGACCACGGCTTCGAGGAGTCGCCGGCCAACGTGTTCCAGTTCCCCGATGCCATCGTGTCCCGCGCACGCGGCTGACCGGGCGTACTACCCACACGGGCGCGCCTGCGCCCGAAACCACCGAGGAAAGACGCAATGATCCGAGCCGCCATCATCGGCCTGGGGCGCTGGGGCCAGAACATGGTCACCTGCGCCCGCGGCAGCACCCAGATCCGGTTCGTCGCCGGAGCCACCCGCACGCCGGAGAAGGCGCAGGCCTTCGCCGACGAGCATGGTTTCCCCCTCCACGGCGACCTCGACACCGTGCTGCAGGACCCCGGCGTGGACGCGGTGGTGATCACCACGCCGCACAAGAGCCATGTCGACGTGATCACCCGCGCCGCGAAGGCCGGGAAGCACGTGTTCGTCGAGAAGCCGTTCACCCTGAACAAGACCGATGCGATGGTGGCGATCGACGCCTGCCGGGCCGCGGGGGTCACGCTCTCGCTCGGGTTCAACTGGCGCTTCCAGCCGGCGATGCTCGAGATCAAGCGCATGTTCGAGGACGGCACGCTCGGCCGCCTGCTTCATGTCGAGGGCAACTTCAACGGTCCGAGCGTGTTCCGCTACGCGCCCGACCACTGGCGTCCGGACCGTAGCGAGAGTCCTGGGGGCGGCCTGACCGGTCGTGGCGTGCACAACATGGACGCGATGATCTTCCTCGCCGGCCCGATCGAGCAGGTGTACGCGCAGAGCTTCCGCCAGGTGCTCGACCGCGGCGTGGACGATACGACCTCGGTGCTCTATCGCTTCCGCAACGGCGCCACCGCCTACCTCGGTATGGTGCTCGCGAGCGCAGAGTGCTGGCGCATGCAGTTCTTCGGCACGAAGGGCATGGTCGAGGTCGGGGCGATCGAGCACCTGCCGACCTGGGACCTCACGCTGCAGATGATCGACCAGCCGCGCGAGGTGCGCACGTTCTCCAGCGAGCGTACCGAAAAGCTCGAACTGGAGGCCTTCGCGCGCGCCATCGAGGCGGGCCAGCCCTACGTGATGCCGGTCGAGGACATCGTGGCCGGCGTGTGCGGCCTCGAGGCAATCCTGAAGTCGATCGATTCCGGCCTGCCGGTCAAGGTGGAACGATGAGCGCGGATGCTGCCGGCCGTCCGGTCTGGGCGGACGACGCCGAGGGGCGTGTGTTCCGCCGGTTGCCGGTGACCACCATGCTCAACGGCGCCGAACTCACCGTGCCGCTGCATGTGGTGACCGGCGCCCGTCCGGGACCGACGCTGGGCATCATCACCAACCAGCACGGCGACGAGTTCCTTCCCACGATGGCGATCCGCCAGTGGATCGCCGGGCTCGACACCGCCAACCTGTCGGGGCGAATCGTCGTCGTGTCGGTGGCCAACCCGCTGGCCACCGCCGCCTGCCAACGGCTCACCCCGGAGCCGCATGGCCGCACGGACCTGCACGAGGCCTTCCCGGGCAACGCGCGCGGCAACACCACGCAGATGATCGCGGCGGTGATCACCGCACAAGTGCTCGACCACATCGACTTCCACTGCGACTTCCATGCCGGCGGCACCGGCGGACGGCTGCAGGGTAGGGTCGACTACAACGGCAAGGCACCCGAAGCGGTGAAGCAGCGCTGCTTCGAGATGGCGCGTGCGTTCGGGCAGCCGTTCGTGCACGAGAACGACCTCACCGGTACGTCAGCCCATTACGTCACCACCCGGCGCGGCATCCCGAGCTGCAACCCGGAGGTCGGCGGCACCTTCCTGGGCCCGGACAGCACCGCCACCTACTGGCAGCAGTCCATCGACGGGCTGGGCCGGCTGGCTGCCCACCTCGGCCTGATCGATGCGCCGGTTCCCGCGGTGCACCAGGTCCACTTCGACCTCGTGGCGCGGCGCGAACTGCGCCCGCGCAACAGCGGCTACCTCGAGTCGCTGTTCGAGCGGCCGGAGCAGATCGGGCAGCCGATCGCCGCCGGCACCCTGCTCGGCCGCGTGGTCGACCTCTACAGCTACGCGGTGCTCGAAGAGATCACGGCACCGTTCGACGGCTTCCTGTTCTTCTCGCGCTACAGTGGCACCGTGAGTGCGGGCACGCAGGCGTTCGCGCTTGCAGAGGCCGCGAAGAGCCGACAGCTGTCCTGACCCGCCGGGCGGCGTTGCCGCGGCCAGCAAGCGCCGCAGCGCCGCCGCCAGCAGGGAACACACTGGCACCCGGAGGAGCGATGGAACTCAACGACGAAGAGCGGGCGATGCAGCGCGGCGATCGTGGCGCCGCGGTGAAAGAGGCGATCGACTTCCAACTGGAGGTCGGGCGCTTCTTCGGTGCGCGTCGTTTCGTGCCGATCAGCAATGCGCACATGATGGGCGACATCGAGGTGATGGGCGACGCTGGCCTGTCGCGTCTGCGCCAGATGGCCGAAGCCGGAACCCGCTGCGCGGTCGACATCACCACGAACGCACGCTGCATCGACTTTGCCCATGCGACCGCGCTGCAGCAGGTCGAGGACGAGGTCGAGAAGGAGCGCCGGATCATTACCCATCTGCGGCAGATGAACGTGATCACGGCGGACACCTGCATCAACTACCAGACGCTGTACCAGCCGCACCTGGGCGAGCACGTGGCATGGGGAGATACCGGGACGGTGATCTACGCGAACTCGGTGTTCGGGGCGCGTACCAATTTCGAGGGCGGCCCTTCCGCGCTGGCCAGCGCGATCACGGGGCGCACGCCCGAGTACGGCTTCCACCTGGACGACGTGCGCCGCGGCAACTTCACGGTGGAACTCGACGTTGATCCGTCCGACCTCGCCGACTGGGGCGCGATCGGACGCCTGGTCGGCGAGCCGCACCAGAGCTACTACGCGGTGCCGGTGTTCTCCGGTCCCGGCGGCACGCCGTTGCGTCGCACGCCGACCTCGGACGAGCTCAAGCATCTGGGTGCATCGTTGGCGAGCTACGGATCGCACGCGATGTTCCACATGGTCGGCGTGACGCCCGAGGCACCGACGGTGCAGGCCGCGCTCGGCGGCAACGCACCGGCCGACCGCATGCGCATCACCCGCGCGGACATCGACCGCGTGTATGCCGGCTACGACGTGAAGGACGGCCGCTGCAACCTGGTGGTGTTCTCGGCGCCGCAGCTTTCGCTGTTCGAGCTCAAGCGACTGTCCGAACTGCTGGACGGTCGCACGGTCGCGCAAGGCTCGAAGCTGTTCGTCACCACCAGCAACGCAATGAAGCGTACCGCCACCGAACTGGGCTACATCGACCGCATCGAGGCCGCTGGCGGAATCGTGCTCGAAGGCGTGTGCTTCTACATCCTTCAGGATCTCACCCCGATGAAGCAGCGCATGGGCTGGAGCAGCCTCGTGACCAACTCGGCGAAGCTGGTCAACACGATCACCGCACACCGGTTCAACACCATCCTGCGCCGCACCGAGGACTGCATCGAGACCGCACTGACCGGAGTCGTGCGATGAGCGCCGTGCCGCGGCAACCCCTGGTGGTGATCACGGTCGACCGCGCCGCCGGCCCGGTGGTCGAAGGCGAAGCGGTGGTCTCGACCGAGGGCTTCAGCCCGCGCTACGACCTGGACCGCTGGACGGGCGTGATCTCCAAGCCCGGCCACCGGCTCGAGGGCACGAGCATCCGCGACAAGATCCTCTTCTTCCCCACCGCCAAGGGCGGGATCGCGGCGGGCTGGGCCTTTCACGACATCAAGGGCAAGGGCATCGCGCCCCGCGCGTTCGTCTTCGGTGTCACCAATCCGGTGATGGTGCAGGGCGCGATCTTCGCCGGCATCGCGATCACCGAAGGCTGGACGCCCGATGCGCTGTCGGAGATCCGCACCGGAGACCTGGTGCGGGTCGACCCGGGCCGGCGGGTGGTCGAACTGCTGGAGCGCGCATCGGATCGATGACAGTCGCCCCCTGCGCGCGGGCACGAACCTGTCGATATGCAAGGGTGGCGGGTACAATCATCCGCTGACCAGAGGTGGCGCCATGCATCGCCGCCCGAGAAATTCCAGGAGCCCAGGATGAATACCTCTGCACCGTCCGGCGCCGTGCGTGCTGCGCGTCGTCAACGTCGGCTGTCGCCCTCAGCGGCGGCCTTCCCTGCCCTGCTGGCCCTGCTGGCCGCTACGCCGGCGAGCGCCCAGAAGCCGGGCGATGGGTGGCCGACACGCCCCATCCGCCTGCTGATCCCGGCCTCCCCGGGCGGCGGTGCCGACACGCTGGCCCGCGTGCTCACACCGCGCCTGAGCGAGCGATTCGGGCAGCCGGTGGTGATCGACAACCGTCCCGGCGCCGCCGGTACGATCGCGATGGACATCACCGCGCGCTCGGTCCCCGACGGCTACACCTCGATCCTCACCCAGTCGACCAGCGCGGTGATCGCACCGGCGATCCAGGACAAGCTGCCCTATCGCACGCTGGTCGATTTCACGCCCGTGTCGCTGATCGCCGAGGTGCCGCACGTGCTTGTGGTGAACCCGACCGTTCCGGCTACCAACGTGAAGGAACTGGTCGCGCTGGCGCGCACGCGTTCCCTCAACTACGCCTCGTCGGGCATCGGGGCTGGCAGCCACTTCTCGGGCGAAATGCTCGACCGCGCCGCCGGTATCCGCACCGTGCACCTGCCCTACAAGGGGGCCGGCCCGGCGCTGGCTGCGGTCATCGCCGGGGAGGCGCAGTTGTTCTCGTCGCCGATCAACGCGGCGATCGGGCACATCAAGGGCGGCAAGCTGCGTCCGATCGCCATGACCACGGCGAAGCGCTCGGCGGTGCTGCCCGACCTCCCCACCATCGCGGAGAGCGGGTATCCGGGCTTCGACATCGGTACGTGGTTCGGCCTGCTGCTGCCGCCGAAAGCCTCGCGCGAGCTGGTGGCGCGGATGCACGCCGAATACACCGGTGCTCTGAAACTTCCGGACGTGAGCGAACGGCTGGCGTCCGATGGCACGGTCGCCATCGGCAGCACGCCAGAGGACTTCCGCAAGCGGATCGCCGTTGACCTCGAACGCTTTGCGAAGATCGCCCGCGAGGCGAAGATCCGCGCCGAGTGAGGTTGCGTCGCCGGAACGGTCGCATGGCAGCGGCCGCTCCGGCGTACGCGCAGCCGCATTACTCGGCTGCGTCGGCCACCAGGCCGGCCTGTTCGATCCCGAACACGCAGCAGGCCTCGTCCTGGTCGCCGCTCGCGCCACTGGCTCCGGCCGCGCCGATGATGTTGCCGGCTGCGTCCTTGATCAGTACCCCGCCCATCTGCGGAAGGAACTTCCCTTCGGCGGTCGCTGCGAGGGTGATCATGAAGTTCGGGTTGCTCTGGGCACGCTTGGCCAGCGATCGGCTGGAACAGCCCATGGCAACCGCCCCCCATGCCTTGCCGCGCGCGATGTCCTCGCGGAACATGGAGGCACCGTCCTCGCGCTTGTAGGCGATGGTGTGCCCCGAGGCATCGAGCACGATCACGCCCAGTGCCGGGATCTTCATCTCGCGCGCCTTCTCGATCGCCTTGTCGACGATGATGCCTGCCTGCTTCATGCTGAGTGCGGCCATCTGCTGTCCCCCTGTGTGGTCGGTGCTGCGGTTGGCGGTGGTGGCGGCGCGCCGGCTCAGTCGCGAATGCCGGGCATGTCGAAGCCGCGCTTCTGCAACTCGGCGGCGAGCGCCTGGCCCTGGACTTCGTCGAGCTGTACCAGAGGCGGGCGAGTCACGGCCCACTGGGCATGCCCGGTGTAGAGGGACGTGGTGTGCTTGAGCGCCGGGATCTGCGGGAACTTCGTGATCGCACGCCGGAAGTCGGTGATGGCTTCCTGCATCGCATCGGCCTCGGGCGTCTGCCAGTTGCGGAACAGACGGTCGATCGCGGCCGGGCCGATGTTGGCGGTGGCGGTGATCGTGCCGACGGCACCCAGGCGCATCCCGGCCAGCAGGAACTCCTCGCTGCCCGGGAAGAACTGGAAGCCGGGGAAGGCCTTGAGCATCGCCTCCATGTTCTTCCAGTCTCCGCCGCTGTCCTTCATGCCGACCACCGTGCCCGGGTAGTCCTTCAGCAGCCGCTCGACCAGGCCCAGCGAGAACGGCACGGCCGTCATCGGCGGGATGTGGTACAGGTAGATCTTCAGTCGCGCATCGCCGACACGCTGAGCGATCTCGGCGAAGTTGCGGTACAGGCCCTCGTCGCCCACCCCCTTGTAGAAGAAGGGCGGCAACATCAGCGCGCCCGCCACGCCACGCTCGACCGCGTAGCGGGTCAGCGCAACCGAGTCGGTCAGTGCGCAGCAGCCGGTGCCCGGCATCAGCTTCGACGCCGGAACGCCGGCCTCGAGGAGCGCATCGAGCAGCATGCGACGCTCGTCGATCGACAGTGAATTCGCCTCGCTGTTGGTGCCGAAGATCGCCAGCCCGCTGCAGCCGTTGGCAAGCAGCCATTTGCAGTGCCGGACATAGCGCTCGACGTCGGGCGAGAGGTCTGGCTTGAACGGGGTGATCACCGGCGCAAGGACGCCGGTCAGGAGGGTGGCTTGGCTCATGGATCCTCGGCGCAGTCGCATGCCTTCTGTGGGGATGCGGATTATAGCCGTGCGGGCTGCACCTCGGGCCTGCGCACGGTTGCGGGCCCGGGGTCCGCTGCGGTAGCCTGCACGGGTACCCGGGATCGCCGGGTCGCGCCCTGCCCCCTGGCCACGGCGCGTTCGACGGATCACGGATCGGTTAAGGATGCATCGAGTCTCACAGGCGCTGGCGGTGCTGGTGCTGGCCTGCGCGGCCACGCTGTTCTTCTGGCCGGTGTCCGATCCGGCACAGTCGACCCTGCTCAAGGTGATCGCGCTGTCGGTGTTCGCGATCGGGCTTTGGGCTACCGCCGCCGTGCCGGAATACCTGGTGGCGCTCGCCTTCCTGTTCCTGGCCGGCGTGACCGCAGTCGTCCCGAACGAGGTGGTGTTCTCGGGCTTCACCACGAGCACGCTCTGGCTGGTTTTCGGAGGCCTGATCGTGGCCGAGGCCGTCCGTGCCTCGGGACTCGGCATACGCCTGGCCTCGCACCTGCTCGGGGCATTCAGCGGTACCTACCGGCGCGCGCTGATCGGCACCATGCTCGTCTCGACCGTGCTCTGCTTCGTGATGCCGGCGACCGTCGGGCGCATCCTGCTGATGGTCCCCATCCTGTTCGCATTCTGCGACCGACTCGGGCTTGCACCGGGCAGCCGCGGCTTCACCGGCATCATGCTGGTCATGCTGATCGGCAGTTTCCAGGTCGGCGCGGCCATCCTGCCAGCGAACATCCCGAACCTGGTGCTCGCCGGGTCGGCCGAGTCGATGTACGGCGTGCAGATCCTCTACCTCGAATACCTGAAGCTGCACTTTCCCGTGCAGGGCATCGCCAAGGCGGTGCTGACGGTACTGCTCGTGGAATGGCTCTTCCGCGACACTGTGTCACCGCCGCCGCAGGCCGAGCCGCTGGCGCCGATGTCCGCGGCCGAGTGGCGGATGGCGCTGATCCTGGGCAGCGCGCTCGCGCTGTGGGCGACCGACTTCCTGCACCACATCCGGCCCGGCTGGATCGGCCTGGGCGCGGGCGTGGCCTGCCTGCTGCCACGCCTGGGCATCATCGACGTGCACGCGATGAACGACCGGGTGAAGCTGTCTGGCTTCTTCTACATCGGCGCGGTGCTGGGCGTGGCGGCGATGATCGATGCCGCGAAACTGTCGACCGTGGTCGGTGCCTGGCTGCCCACCCTGCTCGGGCTGTCCGAAGGAGCCGATTACTGGAACTTCCAGATGCTGTCACTGGTGTCGACGCTGACCGCGATGCTCGCTACCAGTCCTGGTCAGCCAGCGCTGCTCGGCCCGCTCGCCGGCGACCTGGCAGCGACCACGGGATGGGACGTCAAGACCATCCTGCTGCTCTATGGCATCGGCTTCTCGACCATCCTGCTGCCCTACCAGGTACCGCCGGTCATCGTCGGGCTGTATGCCGCCGGCATCCCGGTGCGGGCAGCGGCACGGGTATTCCCGGTGCAGGCCCTGCTCACCCTGCTGCTGCTCTGGCCGATGAACTTCGCGTGGTGGTGGCTACTCGGCTATCTGGATTGAGGAACGTTCGATGAGCAAGCTGTTCTCCCCGCTTCGCCTGCGCGCGCTGGAACTGCCCAACCGCATCCAGGTGTCACCGATGTGCCAGTACAGCGCGATCGACGGATCGATGGGCGACTGGCACCTGATGCACTACGGCAGCCTCGCGCTGTCGGGCGCCGGCCTGCTCGTGATGGAGGCGACCCATGTCAGTCCCGAGGGGCGCATCACGCATGGGTGCAGCGGACTCTACGACGAGGCGAACGCCGCGGCGCTTGCGCGCGTGCTCGCGTTCTGCCGCGCCCACTCGAACATCGCGATCGGACTCCAGGTCGGCCATGCCGGGCGAAAGGCCTCGAGCGAGCGCCCGTGGCAAGGTCGCGGCACCCTGCAGCCCGGGGCCGATCCCTGGCCGATCGTCGGCGCCTCGCCCGTCCCGTTCGCCGACGGCTGGCCGGCGCCCACCGCGCTCGACCACGATAGCCTGCGCGCGGTACGCGCCGCCTTCGTTCGCGCCACCGAGCGCGCGGCGATGCTCGGCATCGACCTGATCGAACTGCACTCCGCGCATGGCTACCTGCTGTCCACCTTCCTCTCGCCACTGTCGAACCGGCGCACCGACGAGTACGGCGGCAGCCGCGAGAACCGGATGCGTTTCCCGCTGGCGCTCTTCGCGGCGATGCGCGAAGCCTGGCCGGCGGAGCGTCCGATGGGCGTTCGTATCCACGGCAGCGACTGGGTTGACGGTGGCTGGGGCGTGGAAGACGCGATCGCCTACACAGCCGCGCTCAAGGCACTGGGCTGCGATTACGTGACCGTATCGAGCGGCGGCGTCTCACCGGACCAGCGCATCGCGACCGGGCCAGGCTATCAGGTCGGGCTGGCGGAGACGGTGCGCCGCGAGACCGGCATCGTCACCTGTGCCGTGGGGATGATCACCGGCGCCGCCCAGGCAGAGTCGATCCTCGCCCAGGGACAAGCTGACCAGGTCGCGCTGGCGCGGGCGCTGCTGTTCAACCCGCACTGGCCATGGGCCGCCGCCGCCGCGCTGGGTGCAAAAGTCGCCCCGCCGCCCCAGTACGAACGGGCCGCTGCGTCGACCTGGGCGGGGATGATCCCGACCGGCTCGCCCTGAATGCG
>CANHBC010000051.1 GCA_947458835.1 Betaproteobacteria bacterium
GGCAGCAAGGCTGTGCTGGCCGAAGCCGCCCGGCTGGCCGCCGAGGCCGAATCGCTGGCCGCTGCCGAGGCGGAGGCCGCTGCGCAGGCCGAGGCTGCGACGGGCCGGCCGCCTGCGATCCATCCCGAAGACCCGGTCGGCGACGACGGCGCGGACAAGGCCCAGCAGGCGATCGACCTGGTGCTTGCCACGGTCGAGGCCCTGGTGGCCGAGCGCGGCGGCGAGGAACGCATCTGGGGTTCGATGGTCAAGCAGACGCTGAAGCGGCGCAACCCGGGCTTCAACGAGTCGTACTACGGCTTCCGCTCGTTCAGCGAACTGCTCGAGGAGGCGCAGGCGCGCCGGCTGCTCGACCTCACGCGAGACGAGAAGTCAGGCGGCTTCATCCTGCGCCTGACCCGGCACGACGACTGACGGCGGATGGGAGGAGCGATGGCCGGACCAGAAACAGGGATGCCCGGCGAGTCCCGGGCCGAATCGGATGCCACGCCGTTCCGGCCGTTTGCCGGGCTGCGCGTGGTCGATCTCACGCGCGTGCTCGCCGGTCCCTACTGCAGCTACCTGCTCGGGCTGCTCGGCGCCGAGGTGATCAAGGTTGAGCCACCGGGCCGCGGCGAGACGATCCGCCGCCGCGCCGGGGGCGACCCGGCGCTGGCCGAGGCCGGCGTGTCGGTAGCCTGGTCGACCCAGTCGGCGAACAAGCGCTGCATCACGCTCGACCTCGACCGGCCGCGCGGCCAGGCGCTGTTCCGTGAACTGGCCGCCAGCGCCGACGTGGTGGTGCAGAACCTGCGCACCGGCTCGGCCGAGAAGCGCGGCATCGGCTATGCACAGTTGTCGGCGATCAACCCGCGCCTGGTCTACTGCGCGATCACCGCCTACGGTGGCAACGGCCCGCGTGCGACGCACCCGGCCTACGACAGCGTGATCCAGGCGGTGTCGGGCCTGATGAGCCTGACCGGACTGCCCGATGGCGAGCCGCTGAAGGTCGGCCCGCCGGCGATCGACTATGTCACCGGCATGAACGCGGCGCTGGCGGTGGTTTGCGCGCTGTTCGAGCGCTCGCAGACCGGGCGCGGCCGCTTCATCGACCTGGCGATGCTCGACTCGAACTTCGCGCTGATGACCTCGGCGCTGACCCTGTTCGTGAACACCGGCCGTCAGCCTTCGCGGCCGGGCAATGATGCGGCAAGCCGTGCGCCGGCATCGACCACCTACCGGGTGTCCGACGGACAGTTCGCGATCGCCATCAACGAGGAACACCAGTACGTGCACCTGTTCCAGTCAATGGGGCTCGCCCACCTCCTGGACGATCCGCGCTTCGCGACCCTGGCCGACCGCAACCGCAACATCCCGGCCCTGCGTGCCGAACTGCAGCGGGTGTTCGAGACCAACACCGCGGCGCACTGGGAGAAGGTGCTGAACGAGGCCGGTGCGCCCGGCGGCCGCGTGAACACGCTGGCCGAGATCACCGCGCATCCGCAGTTCGCCGCACGCGGACTGTTCCAGCCGGTGTCGGTCGAGGCCGACGGCCGGAGCGCCCAGATGCAGCTGCCACTCGCGCCGTTCTCGGTCGAGGGCGACCGGGGATCGATCCGCCTCGCGCCGCGGCCGGTCGGCGCGGACACCGACGCGGTGCTGCGCGAACTGGGCGTGGACGATGCGGAACTGACCACGCTGCGCGCCGACGGGACGATCTGAGGCCGGCGATCAGCCCGGCACGATGCAATCGCCGGCGGGCACTCGCGCGATCGACCAGTGGTCCACCGCGAAGCGGAGCAGGTCGTCGTGGTCGGCGCCGTCCGGCGGCGACGGCTGGCCGAGGAAGGCCAGCGCCCGGCGCAGCCACGCCACCGCGGCCGTCTCGTCGGGCAGGTCGATCGCCGGCGCGAAGGTCTGCTTCGACAGCTTCTGGCGCTGGGCATTGAGCGCGAGCGGCAGGTGTGCATGGCGTGGCGATGGCAGGCCGAGCAGCTGCTGCAGCCAGAGCTGGCGCGGGGTCGAGTCGAGCAGGTCCGCGCCGCGTACCACGTCGGTGATCCCCTGGGCCGCATCGTCGACCACCACCGCGAGCTGGTAGGCGAAGATGCCGTCGGCGCGCAACACGACGAAGTCGCCCACTTCGGTGTCCAGGCGCTGCTGCAGGCGTCCGCGGATGCGGTCGTCGAACGCGATCGTGCGCTCATCCACGCGCACGCGCCAGGCGCGTGCCTGGCGTCCGGAGGGCAGTCCGTCCCGGCAGGTGCCTGGGTAGACCGGTCCGTCGATGCCGATGCGGGTGGCGGCGGCCGCGATCTCGCTGCGCGTGCAGGCGCACGGATAGGCGTGGCCCGAGGCCACCAGCGCATCGAGCGCGGTCCGGTACGGCTGCAGGTGCCGCGACTGGACATCGACCTCGCCGTCCCAGTGCAGGCCCAGCTGCTCCAGCGTACGGCAGATCGCATCGGCGGCGCCGGGGCGGTTGCGCGGCGTGTCGAGGTCCTCGATGCGCAGCAGCCAGCGCCCCCCCGCAGCACGTGCGTCCAGCCAGCCCGCCAGTGCGGCCACCAGCGAACCGAAGTGCAGGGCGCCGGTGGGCGATGGCGCGAAACGTCCTCGATAGCTCACCGATCGATTGTGCCGCCCGCGCTGCCGGCGCGCCAGCACGGGAAGGCATGCACCTGTTCAGCGCACCCGGTCAGCGCGACCCGGTCGGCAGCCGCGGGCGATTGCCCGGATAATGTCCGACTGCCCGGGTGCCGTCGTCGGCGTCGACCGGGGGTCCGTCCCGCCGTCCCATGAGCCAGCCGCTGCAGATCGAAATCCCGTACCGCGCCTCGGCGCTGGCGCTGTACGCGCCGGTGGCCGGCGAGCCCTGGGCGATGCTGCTCGACAGCCATGCCGGCCGCGCGCATCCGATGGCCCGCTTCGACATCGTGGTCGCCGATCCCGTGGCCACGCTGGTCACCCGCGGCGGCATTACCGAGATCGAGCGTCAGGTCGATCCGTCCCGGCCACCGTCGCTCGAGCTCGCGCAGGGCGATCCGTTCTCGCTGCTGCGCCGGGAACTCGCCCGCGCCGGCACCGGCTCGGCAACGACCTGCGCCGATCTGCCGTTTGCCGGCGGCGCACTTGGCTACTTCGGCTACGACCTCGCGCGACGCATCGAGCGGCTGCCGTCGATCGCCGAGGACGACCGGCACTGGCCGGAGATGGCCATCGGCGTCTACCGCTGGGCGGTGCTCACCGACCACGCAGCCCGGCGCAGTGTGCTGGCGGTGGCAGACCCCGCCGCGCTGGGCGACGCGGCGATCGATCAGCTGCGGGCGCTGTTCTCCCAGCCTTCGCATGACGCGCCGCCGCCGGACGGTGGCACCGCGCGCATCTCAGACGTCGAATCGAACATGACCGAAGCGGGCTATCGCGAGCGCTTCGAACGGATCGCACGCTACATCCGTGACGGCCACGTGTACCAGGTCAACCTCGCCCAGCGGTTCAGCGCGGGCTGCGACGGTGATCCGCTGGCCCTGTACCACCGGCTGCGCGAGCGATCCTCCGGCCCGTGCAGCGCCTTCCTCGACCTGCCGTTCGGCCAGGTGCTGTCGGTGTCGCCCGAGCGCTTCCTGCAGGTGCGTGACCGCCGCGTCGAGACGCGGCCGATCAAGGGCACCCGCCCCCGGCAGGCCGATCCCCTCGCGGACGCGGCCGCGGTAGCCGAGCTGTTGGCCAGCGACAAGGATCGCGCGGAGAACGTGATGATCGTCGACCTGCTGCGCAACGACCTCGGCCGCTGCTGCCGCACCGGCAGCGTGGCCGTGCCCACGCTGTTCGCGGTCGAGAGCTTCGCCTCGGTGCACCACCTGGTCAGCACGATCACCGGCGAGCTCGATGATGCACGCGACGTACTCGACCTGGTGCGCGGCGCCTTCCCCGGCGGTTCTATCACCGGCGCGCCCAAGCTGCGTGCGATGCAGATCATCGAGGAACTCGAGCCGCACCGGCGCGGCGTCTACTGCGGGGCGATCGGCTACGTCGGGTTCGACGGCGCGGTCGACCTCAACATCGCCATCCGCACCGCGATGCTGCGCGACGGGCGGGTCGACTTCTGGGCCGGCGGCGGCATCGTCGCCGACTCCGAACCCGGGCTGGAGTACGCCGAGACGCTGGCCAAGGCCTCGGGTTTCCTCGGGCTGGCCACCGACTGACGCGCGCCGTCAACGGCCCCCGGCGGTGGACCTGGACGCTGGCCGGGGCCGCCAGGCTGTCCGGAAAACGTCGGTGTATCAGCGGGTTGCCGGTTGCCGGCGGCCCGGCCGCGGGGCGGGGCCGTGCTATCCTCTCGCCGCGCCTGCCGGATCCTTCTGCGGGTACCGAAGCGGAGGAGCACCCCGATGGCCACGGTTGAAATGACCGACGAGAACTTCGAGCAGATCGTCACCGGCAACGACAAGGTGATCATCGACTTCTGGGCGCCCTGGTGCGGTCCGTGCCGGCAGTTCGCACCGGTGTTCGAGGCAGCCTCGGAGCGCCATGCCGACTTCGTCTTCGCCAAGGTGAACTCGGACGAGGCGCAGGAGCTCGCCGGACAGTTCGGCATCCGCTCCATCCCGACCCTGATGGTGTTCCGTGAACAGGTGATCCTGTTCAGCGAGGCTGGCGCGCTTCCCGCGCCGCAGCTCGACGAGCTCCTGCAGGCCGCGCGTACCCTCGACATGGCCGAGGTCCATCGCGAGATCGCCGAGCGCGGCGACGGCGGCGATGGTACGCAGGCCGGACAGGCCTGATCGGGTAATGGTGCCGGTGCGCGGCGTTCAGCGCACCAGCAGCGCGTTCAGTCCGCCTTCGACGCCGCGCAGTGCGTCGATCCACCAGGCCAGCGCCCGTCCCCGGTTCGCGCTGCGCCAGGCCAGCAGCAGGGTGAGTTCGGCCTTCGGCTCGGCCACCGCCCGCACCAGCAGCCGTCCGGCCTGGGCCTCGGCGCGCGCCAGCGGTTCGGGCAGGTAGCCCACGCCCAGCCCCGACCGGTGGGCATCGAGCTTGGCCTGCATCGTCGGCACGGTCAGCACGTCCTGCCCGGACAGCAACCCGGTGGTGCGCGGCGGCAGGTTGCGCGCGCTGTCGGCGATCGCCACCGCCCGATGGGCGAGGATGTCGGAGGCCGTCAGCGGTTCGGGCAGCGCGGCCAGTGGATGAACCGGTGCGACCACGAACGCGAAGTGCAGGCTGCCCATCGGCTGGCTGGCAAAGCCGCCGCCGGCCGGTGCATCGCCCGAGGCACCGATCACCAGGTCTGCCCGGCCCCCGGCCAGTGCATCCCAGGTGCCGCCGAGCGTCTCCGACAGCAGCCGCAGCCGGGTCCCGCAACGGTGTTCGTAGAACCGGGCGACGATCGGGTAGAGCGCGTCGATCGAGATGGTTGCGTCGACCGCCACGACCAGCTCGGTCTCCCAGCCGGTGGCGATGCGCCGCACCCGCGACTCCAGGTCGGCGGCGATGCGCAGCAGGTGCCGGCCTTCCTTCAGCAGTTCGGTACCCGCGGGGGTGAGCCTGGCGCGGTGTCCGCTGCGGTCGAACACCTTGACACCGAGGTCGTCCTCGAGCTTCTGGATGGTGTAGGTCAGGGCCGAGGGCACGCGGTGCAGTTCCTCGGCCGCCTGCGCGAAGCTGCCGCGACGGTCGATCGCGTCCAGCACGGACAGGGCTTCCAGCGTCAGTCGGTTCATGTTCGAAAACCCTGAATGAACGGTTCGATAACTTCCGCTATCGGGGGAATATCAGCTTTTCTATCATGCACACAACGTTTCAATCGATCTGATTGAGCACATAGGAGACCGACATGATTGCGATCCGGAAAAGTGAAGACCGCGGACAGGCGAACCATGGCTGGCTGGAGGCACGGCATTCGTTCTCGTTTGCCGGCTACCATGACCCCGAGCACATGGGCTTCGGCCCGTTGCGCGTGCTCAACGAAGACCGAATCTTGGGTGGCACAGGCTTCGGCAGCCACGGGCACCGCGACATGGAGATCATCACCTACATCCTCGATGGTGCGCTGGCCCACCGGGACAGCATGGGCAACGGGTCGACCATCCGGCCGGGCGACGTGCAGCGCATGAGCGCGGGGCGTGGTGTGATGCACAGCGAATTCAACGCCCAGCCCGACGCCTCGACGCACCTGCTGCAGATCTGGATCGAGCCCGACCGGCGCGGCGTGGAACCGAGCTACGAGGAGAAGCATTTCCCTGCGCAGTCCCGGCAGGGGCTGCTGTGCCTGGTCGCGTCGAACGACGGCCGCGACGGCTCGGTGGCCATCCACCAGGACGCCGCGCTGTACGCGACGCTGCTCGACGAGAACCCGCCCGTGACGCACCGGCTCGCCGTCGGACGTCGCGCGTACGTGCATGTCGCGCGCGGCGAGGTCACGGTGAACGGCCAGGCGCTGTCGGCCGGCGATGCGCTGAAGGCCGAGGGCGAGCGCGAGGTGGTGCTCGAGCAGGGTCGCGGCGCGGAAGTCCTGGTGTTCGACCTACCCTGAGCCGCTTCGGGGGCTGCCGGGGCGGTCCATGCCCCGGTACGACCTGCCGGACCGGGTCGGCGCTGCGGTAACATCCGGCCGCCGCGCAAGCGGCCAAGCCCGTGCGCCGATGCGACCGGGCCCGAACCCAGGGAGACCCGGTGAAGCCCCAGAACGCCCCCGGAATGCACGGCGGTTTCCTGCACCGCTACGGTCCGCTGATCGCCCGCCTGCTGTTCGCCCCGCTGCTCCTCGGCTATGCCGCGATGAAGGTCCGGGCATTGATGGGCAGCGTGCAGGCCGATGCGCTGCAGTCGTTCCCGATAGCCCAGGTCGCGTTGTACGCGACGATCCTGGTCGAAGTGGCGGGTGGCGTGATGCTGGTGCTTGGCTACCGCGTCCGGCTTGCGGCCGGCGCGCTGATCATCCTGTTCGCGATCGTCACTGGACTGATGCTGCCGATGGTTGGTGCGTCGTCGGGGCTGGGCATGGCCTACGTCGACCAGATCGTGAAGAACCTTGCCTTCATCGGCGGGCTGCTGATGCTGGCGGTGCACGGGTCCGGTCCGGTCAGCCTGGACGCGCGGCGGGCGGCCCGGGATTCCGTCCGCTGAGGCTGGCGTCCAGCGCAACCAGGAGAACCCCGACGATGGCCTGCAACAACGAAGCGGTAGTGCTCGAGCCGGCGCGTGAAGTGGCGGACATCCTCGAGCGCCTGGGCGTACGGGATGCGCTGCACGGCGACCTGGAGTCGTACTCGCCGATCGACGGCAGCTTGATCGGCCGCGTCGCGTCGGCCGGCCGTACCGACAGCGATGCGCAGGTCGCCCGAGCCTGCGCCGCGGCTGCCGCCTGGCGCGACGTCCCCCCGCCGCTGCGCGGAGAACTCGTGCGCCGTTTCGGCGCCAGGCTTCGCGAGGCGAAGGCCGACCTCGGACGCCTGGTTACGCTGGAGAACGGCAAGATCCTGCAGGAGGGCCTGGGCGAAGTGCAGGAGATGATCGACATCTGCGACTTCGCGGTCGGGCTGTCACGACAACTGCATGGCCTCACCATCGCTTCCGAGCGGCCCGGGCACCGGATGATGGAGACATGGCATCCGCTCGGCGTGGTCGGCGTGATCTCCGCGTTCAACTTCCCGGTCGCGGTGTGGGCGTGGAACGCGGCACTGGCCTGGGTGTGCGGCAATGCGGTGGTCTGGAAGCCGTCGGAGAAGACACCGCTCACGGCGCTGGCCTGCCAGCGGCTGTTCGAGTCCGCGTGCGAGGGTTTCGCAGCCGCGCCGGCGGCACTGTCCACCGTGCTTCAGGGCGACGCATCGACCGGTCAGGCGCTCGCCGCCGACCCGCGCATCGCGCTGCTGTCCGCTACCGGCAGCACGCGCATGGGTCGCGCGGTGGCGCCGGTGGTGGCCGCGCGCTTCGGTCGCGTGCTGCTGGAACTCGGCGGCAACAATGCACTGGTTGTTTCGCCGTCGGCGGACCTCGACCTCGCGTTGCGCGCGATCGTGTTCTCCGCGGTCGGCACCGCCGGCCAGCGCTGTACCACGCTGCGCCGGCTGATCGTCCATGAATCGATCGCCGACCGGCTGCTGCCCAGACTGCGTGCGCTGTGGCCGGCGCTGGTGGTGGGCGACCCGCGCGAATCCGGCACGCTGGTCGGCCCGCTGATCGACCTGCAGGCCGGGGCGGCGATGCAGCGCGCGCTCGAGGCCGCGATCGCCCAGGGCGGCGTGGTCGTCGGTGGCGAGGCACGGCTGCACGCGAAGCATCCGCTCGCCTGCTACCGGGCACCGGCGCTGGTCGAGATGCCTGCGCAGTCGTCGGTCGTCCAGCAGGAGACCTTCGCGCCGATCCTGTACGTATTGCGCCATCGCACCCTCGACGAGGCGATCGCGCTCAACAACGCTGTGGCCCAGGGGCTGGCCTCGAGCATCTTCACCACCGACCTGCGCGAAGCCGAGCGCTTCCTGTCCTCGGCGGGCAGCGATTGCGGCATCGTCAACGTGAACATCGGTCCGTCGGGCGCGGAGATCGGCGGTGCGTTCGGCGGCGAGAAGGAGACCGGCGGTGGTCGCGAATCGGGCAGCGATGCCTGGAAGGCCTACATGCGGCGCGCGACCAACACGATCAACCATTCGGACGCGCTGCCGCTGGCGCAGGGCATCCGCTTCGACATCGGCTGACCGTGACGACGCACGCGCGCGATCGGCACGCGTGCGCTCATCCGGGCGCGGTGCTCCGGCGACGTCGCGGGCGGCCGGTGCGACGTCGATGCCCGGAGGTCACTCCGGGTGCAGTTCGAACTCGCCGTTGATCTCTACCGCGATGCCTCGCGGCAGCGACACATGTCCTACTGCCGAGCGCGCATGGCAGCCGGCCTGCGGACCGAACAGTTCGAAGAACAGGTCGGACGCGCCATCGATCACCTGCGGCGGCTGGTGGAAGTCGGGCGTGCAGTTCACCATCCCGAACAGGCGCAGCACCTGCTTCACGTGGTCGAGCGACCCGCAGTGCGCCTTGATCGTCGCGAGCATCGTCAGCGCCACCGCACGCGCAGTGGCGTAGCCTTCCTCGACGGTGATGTCGACGCCGAACTTGCCGGCCTGCCGTACGCCCGGCAGTGCAGGCAGGTCGAGGCCGTGCCCGGACAGGTAGAGGATGTTGCCGGCCCGGGTGCAGCCGGTCCGGTTGTTCTTCGGGAACACGAAGGGCGGCGGCAGGGTGTAGCCCAGGGCGGCGAGGCGGGCCTCGATGGCGCCGGCAGGAGCGGCAGGGGTGGACGGTGGCATGGGGTCTTTTCCGAAGGGGGGGCGCTACAATCGTACATCCACGCAAAACGGACGTTGTTCCATGGCCTCCCGAAAGACACCTTCCTCCCTGCAGCAGGGCGCGGTCACCGCGCTGTTGCCCGTCGAGATCCAGCCGGGGAACGTGCGTTATGCCCCGGGCGTCCGGGCCGGTCGCTGGGTGTTCGCCACCGGCCACAAGGGCACGGCCGACTTCGTGAACGGCATGGCGTCCGAGGTGGTCGATGCCGAGGCGCCGCGTCATTCGGTGCCGAAGTACAAGAAGGAGGCGCGCCAGGTGTTCGCCAACTTCGCGAAGGTCCTCAAGGCCGGCGGCAGCGATCGTGCGCACGTGGTGCGCGTCGATCAGTACTACACCGGTGGCCACGTGGTCGATGCCTACCACGAGGTGAGACGCGATTTCTTCCGGGGCCACGTGCCACCGAGCACGTCCAACCTGCACCAGAAGTTCCTGCTCGCCGGGCAGGACATGGAGGTGCAGCTGATGGCGGTGGCCACCGACAGTGGCTTCGCACCGACGCAGCACCGCCCGGCCAACCTGCCGGTGCATGCCACCTCCGGCTACAGCCCGGTGCTCACCTGTGGCGACCACGTGTTCATCGCCGGCCAGACCTCGGAGGCGCTGAAGACCGAGGAAGGTCCGCTCGACCCGGCGGCGCGCATGCCGGCCGGGCACCTCTGGAAGGGCACGCCGATCAAGCTCGAGGCGGCCTTCGCCATCGAGCGCAAGCTCAAGCCTGCGCTCGCGGTGGTCGGCAACACGCTGGCCGACGTGGTGAAGGCGCAGGTCTACCTTCGCGACCTTGATGACGTGCCCGCGTTCAACGAGGTATGGGCCGAGCAGTTCGGTGGCGACATCCCGGCGACCACCATCATCACTACGTCCAACCCGGGCTTCATCTGCGAGACCGGACGCATCGAGATCAATACGATCAGCCTGCGTAACGGGGGCCGCACGAAGAAGAAGGTGGTTGATGCCGGCGTACCGACCGCGTTCGCCGGCCATCCGCAGGCGGTGCGTGCGGGCGACCTGCTGTTCCTGTCCGGCCTGATGGCGGTAGACGCGCGTGGCGCGCTCGCGCCGGACGTGCGTATCGACCCGCGCCAGCCGTGGTTTGGCACGCCGGCCGAACTGCAGATGGACCGCATCCTCGAGCAGGCCGAGGCCATCTGCCGCAAGGCCGGCACCACGCTCGCCAACACGGTGCGTGCACAGCAGTTCCATACCGACCTGTCGGGCTTCCATCCCGCGTGGCGGGCATGGCAGAAGCACCTGCCCGGGCACTACCTGCCGTTCTCCGCGATCGAGGTGCCGGCGCTGGCCGTGCCGGGCGCGGTAGTGATGCTGGATCTCTGGGTGTACGTGCCCTGACCCGATGGCCTGACCGGTCGCGACCAGGGTCGTCCGGCACCGTTCTTGCTCGAACCCGATCACTCCACAATCGAGGAATGCCATGAACCGCCCTGCCAAGTCCCTTGCCCCGAACGTGCCCCGGCGCGTGCTGTCCGCGGCCGTTGGCGCCGCGCTGCTCGTGGGTCCGGGCCTCGCGCTTGCGCAGCCGGCCGACCCGGCCGCAGGCTATCCCGCGCAGCCGATCCGCTTCATCATCCCGGCCACCGCCGGCGGTGGTACCGATGTCGTCACCCGGATCATCGCGAAGTACATGACCGAGGCCTGGAACTCGCCGGTGCTGGTCGAGAACCGTGCCGGTGCCGGCGGGGTGATCGCGGCGCAGTACGTGGCCACGCAGAAACCCGACGGCTACACCTTCCTCGCGGTCCCGAGTGCCTTCGGCGTGCGCTCGGCGATCGATCCCAGGCTGCCGTACGACCCGCTGAAGGCCTTCGTCGGCGTGGGCCAGACCGCGCGTTCGCCCAGCTTCATGGTGGTATCGCCGGCGCGCGGCTTCAAGTCGCTGAAGGACCTGATCGCCTTCGCGAAGGCCCAGCCGCAGGGCGTGGTCTACGGGTCGGCTGGCGTCGGCAGCACGGCGCATCTGCATGCGGGCGCCACCGCGCACCTGGCCGGCTTCAAGGCCGAGCACGTCGCGTACAAGGGAACGCCCGAAGCGGTCAACGACGCGATGAACGGGCGTGTGCTCTACACGTTTGCACCGGGTCCCAACGCGCTGCCGCTCGCCCGCGAGGGCAAGCTGCAGATCCTCGTGAGCAGTTCGGCAGCGGGCACCAAGTACCTGCCCGGGCTGCAGTCGCTGGCGCAGGCGGGCGTGCCCGGCTACGAGAGCGAGGACTGGTTCGGCGTGCTGGCGCCGGCTGGCACGCCGCTGGCGATCCGCGAACGGGTGTCGAAGGAGATGGCCCGTATCCTCGCGCTGCCCGAGGTGCGCGAGAAGCTCGGCGCGTTCGGCGCCGAACCGGTATCGTCGATGCCGCAGGCCTTCGACGCGTTCGTCCGCGACTACATCATCCGCACCCGCAAGCTCGCCGAGGAAATCGGCCTCAAGCCCGAAGGCTGAGCCTCGTCCGGCAAACCCACCCACGCAGGAGGAAACGATGTTCGACCATCCCGACCATGCCCGCGCTGCCGCGCTGATCACGCCCGAGGCGGTGCGCGACACCCTCGTCGAAATGGTCGACATCTGCAGCCCGACCGGGCGCGAGGCCGCTCTGGCCGAGTACATCGTCGCGCGACTGCAGCGCTCGGGCATCCGCGCCTACCTGCAGGAGGTCAGCTCCGGCCGGCCGAACGCGATCGGCGTGCTCCCGGGCACCGGCCGCGGCAGCAACCTGCTGTTCACCGGACACATGGATACCTCGTCCGATGGCGACGAGGACTACCTCCCGGCGGAAGGATTCAAGCCGAAGGCGATCGTGCGCGACGGCTGGATCTGGGGCCTGGGCGCGAACAACATGAAGAGCGGACTCGCCTCGGCGATGGTCGCGATGGAGGCGCTGGCAAAGGCTGGCGTGAAGCTCGAAGGCGACGTGCTCTACGGCGGCGTGGTCGGCGAGACCGAGAAGTGCCAGGTGGAGGAGTTCCGCTCCGAGGCGCAGTCCGGCTACGGCATCGGCACGCGCTTCATGGTCACCCATGGCGTGACCGCCGACTACGGGCTGCTGTGCGAGCCGACCACGCTGCAGGTGTCTACGGCGAACATGGGCGTCACCTGGTTCCGCATCACGGTGGCCGGCACGATGAGCCACTCGGCGTGGTCGAACCGGCCTGTGGTGGTCAACGCGATCAACGAGATGCACATCCTGCAGTCGAAGCTGTTCGACTGGGCGAAGCAGTACAGCGCGAGCCATGAATACATGGGCGAGCGGCCGAACGTGACCTTCGCGGCGATCCGCGGGGGCCTGCCGTGGCGGGTGTCGCGCAACCCGTGGGAGTGCAGCCTGTACCTCGACGTGCGTACGGTCCCGGGCACCACCACCGACGATCTCAAGCGCAGCCTGCGCCCGGTGCTGCGTGCGTTCGCCGAGGAGCGCAAGTGCGCCGAGCCGATCCTCGACGCCTATGTCAGCGACCCGCCGACCGACATCGGCGAATCGCCCCTGATCAGCCAGGTGGTGATGGCGGCCCATCGCCATGTCACCGGTGGCGATTCGAAGTTCATCATCCGTCGACCGGGTGCCGACGCGGTGCACCTGTCCAGCTATGGCGTACCCACGCTCTGCTACGGCCCGGGCGGGCGCAGCCACCCCGACGTCAAGGGCAGCCAGATGCATGCCGTTGGCGAGCACGTGAACATCGACGACCTGTACACCGCTGCGAAGGTGTACCTCGCCACCGCGCTCGAGGTCTGCGGCAGGCCCCGCGACTGAGCGCTCGGGCGCGCCCCCAGGGGCGCGCCCGGTTTCCCGTCCGCAGTCGGGGGCGCCGCTACTCGACCTTCGCGCCGGTGGCCTGTACCACCTTGCGCCAGCGCTCGATCTCGCTGCGGATGAATGTCGAGAACTCCGCCGGCGACGACTCGGTCAGGTCCATGCCCTGCGCCATCAGCTTCTGGCGCACGCCCGGTTCGGCGATCGCCTTGCGGAACTCGCCGTTCAACTGCGCGACGATCGGGTCGGGCGTGCCGCCGGTGGCGGAGAAGCCGAACCAGCCACCGACGTCGAAGCCCGGCACGCCGGTCTCGGACAGGGTCGCCATCTCCGGCACGGCGGCCATCCGCTTCGCCGAGGTCACGCCGAGCGAGCGCAGCCGTCCCGCCTTCACCGATTCGAGCACCACCGGCACGCTGGCAAAGGCGATCATCGTCTCGCCCGACAACACGGCGGTGGCCGATGCGGGCGTACTCTTGTAGGGGACGTGCACGAGCTTCGTGCCGGTGATCATGCCGAACAACTCGCCGGCCATGTGTTGCGAGGTACCGGAGCCAGCCGAGGAGAAGGTGATCTCGCCCGGGCGTTTGCGCGCGAGCGCGATCAGGTCCTTCACGTTCTTGACCGGCATCGACGGGTGAACGACCAGCATGTTCGGGTTGGTCGCAAGCAGGATGATCGGGGCGAAGTCCTTGATCGGGTCGAAGTTGAGCTTCGAGTAGAGCGACGGATTGATGCCGTGCGTGCTGATGGTGGTGAGGAACAGCGTGTAGCCGTCCGCCGGCGACCGGGCGGCGAGTTCCGCGGCGACGTTGCCACCGGCCCCTGGCCGGTTGTCCACCACGACCGGCTGGCCCATCTGGCGCGACAGCGGGTCGGCCATCACGCGAGAGATGATGTCCCCGACCGATCCCGGCCCGATGGTCACCAGGATGCGCAGCGGCTTGCTCGGGAACTTCTGGGCGGCGGCCTCCGGCGCGGCGCTCAGCGATACCAGTGCCGCTGCGAGCGCGACCGGCGCCGTCGCAGCGGCGCGACGAAGCGTGGGAAGGCGTGGTTCGGGCGTGAACGGGATCATGGTCGGTCGGCCCCAGGAGGCGCAGGATTGATCGGGCACCTATTGTGTCACTCCCGCCGCGCGCCCGCGACCGTCCCGAGTGCGCAGGGCGGGGTCAGGTCTTGCCTTTTGCCAGCTCGAATCGGAGGCAAAAGACAAGACCTGACCCCGCTTCCGTTGTTTGCGCAGCATCAAGGCGGGGGCGCTTCTTGCGAGCCATGCTCATGCCGAAGGTCCGCGTGGCGGGCCCGTTGACCGCAGGGAGGCTCGAATGCACGCAGGGATCCGATGCATCGCACTGGTGGCTGCGTTGGCCGCCAGTGGCGCGCTGGCACAGCCGCAGGTCACGCTGCAGCAGGGCAAGTCAGGGCAGGTGTCCTGGGTCGCCGGCGGTACGCGCACGGCTGAGATCGATGCGCTGTCGACGCAGGAGAAGGGCCATTCGCTGAAGCTGGTGTTCACGCTCACGGCGGGGAACTACCTCGCCGGCGTGGACGTGAAGGTGCGCGATGCCAAGGGGGCGACGGTGCTGGAGCAGTCCGACACCGGCCCGGTGCTGCTCGCATCGCTGCCGCCCGGCACCTACACGGTGAGCGCGATCTCCGAGGGCCGCGAGCAGCTGCGCAAGGTGCAGGTGGGCAAGGGGCTGCGCACCGAGTACCTGCGCTGGCCGGCGACCGACAAGGACTTCGCTCTGCCACCATCGGCCCGTTAGCCGCGGTGGCCGATCCGTCCGGTCAGTCCATGCTGACCGGACGCGGCACAAAGCCCGGCCCGAGCGGGAACAGGCGCACCCCTGCCCGAAGCCGGCGGAACGGGTACTGCGTGGTGTCCACCACGTGGCCGCCCGGGGCCAGTGCGACCAGCACCGTCTCGGCGATCGGTTGGAAGTCGGCGCGGAAGTGCACGGTGCTCTTCAGCGCCAGGATCTTTTGCGACGATGGTTCGATCCCCACGTGCCGGAACGGTGCCTGGTCGTGCGCCTGCATCCGCTTGGATGTGACCACGACGCCCACGCCGTCCGGACCGCCGATGCGCAGCAGCGCCATGGGGCCGAGGTCGACCTGCCTGCCACCGACCGACGGCCCGGTGGTGGTGAAGCGCCCGCTGCCCACGCGCTCGACCGTGAAGGTCGCCCGGTAAGGCTCGCAGCCTTCGGGGCCGAAGCGCCCGCCCAGCGCGAGCGTCACGTCGCAGCCTTCCCCGGCCGCATGGGCTGCCGCGGCCGACTCCGGGTCGAAGAAGAAGCCGAGCACCGCCCGCCGGGCGCCGTTGCGCACCAGCGCGGCCAGCAGGCCTGTGGTGTCGCCGGTGCCGCCGGCGCCGGGGTTGTCCTGGGTGTCGGCGATCACGACCGGCCGGGTCGCGGTTTCGGCGATGCGCATCGCCTGCTGTACCGCTTCGTCGGGCTGCAGGAGGGGTTGCGCGAACTCGGCCTCGCGTGCCTCGATGTCGGCGAGCAACGCATCGGCAGCGGCATCGGCCGCGGCCTGGGTCCACGCGTACACCACCACGGACGGCCCGCAGTCGTGCAGGTCGGCGGGCGGAAAACCCGCGAGATAGGCGACGCTGAGCACCTCGCCCTGTTCCAGCCGGATCGAGTGGTCGATGATCGCCTTCGACGGATCGATCATCGTGCACTGCGAGTTGAGCGGCAGCAGGAAGGCGGGCTTGCGCAGCGCCCGCCCGGCGGGCCGGCCACGCTCGAGCACCTGCCTCAGCACGCGTGCGGCGCGCTCGCCGGTATCGACCCGGTCGACGTGCGGGTAGGTACGGTAGGCCTCGACGCCATCGGCATACTTCACCATCTCGGGCGTGACGTTGGCGTGGTAGTCGAGGCTGTAGACCACCGGCACCTCCTCGCCGACAGCGGCACGGATGCGGCGCAGCAGTTCACCCTCGCAGTCCTCGAAGTCCTCGCACACCGCGGCGCCGTGCAGGTCCAGGTAGATCGCGTCCACGGGCATGGCCTGCGACAGCATGCCCACCATCTCGCCGGCGATCCGCTCGAAGGCGTCGCGCGTCACGTAGCCGCCGGCGCCGCCACTGGTCCAGATCAGCGGCGCGTAGTCGTGGCCTGGGCCCATCTCCTTCAGGAAGCCCGAGAGCGCGAAGGTGATGTCGGACAGCCATTCGAGCACCTGTGGTCCGCGCACCAGCGGCGGGCGGTCGCGGTGTGCGGCGAAGTAGGCGAAGTCGGTGCGCGTGGGAACGAAGCAGTTGGTCTCGTGCTGGAAGCCGCCGATCGCGATGCGTGCCATGTGTTCAGTCTCCTCCTTTGATGCCGGCCGCCTTGACGATCCGGTCGATCTGCGCCGCGGCGTGCTTCGCCAGCGCAAGCATCTGTTCGGGCGTGTTCGCGCCGGGTTCGGTGCCGGCCTGCAGCAGGCCGTCGCGGAACTCGGTCACGTTCATCACCTTGCCGATGGCCGCCGACAGCTGCTGCACGATCGGCATCGGCGTCTGTCCCTGGGTGACGATCGCGTAGAACGGCGTGAATTCGAAACCGGGCAGGCCGGCGGCCTCGGCGACGGTGGGCACGTCGGGCAGCTGCGGTGAGCGGGTGGCCGAGGTGACCGCGAGTGCGCGCAGCTTGCCGGCCTTGATGAAGGAGATCGTGCCGCCCAGCACAGAGGTGCCCATCTCCACCCGGCCGGCCATCACGTCGATGTAGAGCTGGCTCGATCCCTTGAACGGGACGTGGTTGATGTCGATCTTCGCCACGCCGCGGAAGTACTCCGCCGCCAGGTGCGGCGTCGCCCCCACGCCCGAGGAGCCGTAGTTGAGCTCGCCAGGCCGCTTGCGGGCCAGTGCGATCAGTTCCTTCAGGTTCTTCGCCGGCAGGGCAGTGTTCACGTAGAAGATCAGTGGGAAGGTACCGACCTTGGATACCCAGGCGAAATCCTTCCACGGGTCCACCGGCATATCGGGCCGCAGGCTGCGCACGCCGGCCAGGCCGGAGGCCGCGAGCAGCAGGGTGTATCCGTCTGGCGGTGCCTTGGCGGTGAATTCCCAGGCGACCAGACCGCCCGCACCGGGACGGTACTCCACCACCACCGGCTGGTTCAGCACCTTCGCCAGCGGCCCGGCCAGCAGTCGTGCATGGAGGTCATCGCCGCCGCCGGGCGGCGCGCGCACGATCAGGCGCAGTGGCTTGACCGGGAACGTCTGCGCGATCGCCGGCAGCGCGAACACGCCGAGCAGGGCGCAGGCCGCGGCGGCGCGAAGCACCGGCGACTGCCGTCGGAGGGGCTGTCGCGGGCGTACGGCCCGGGGCCGTGGTTGCGTCTGTAGGTCCATCGTCGGTCTCTGCAGGGGGACGTGCGAAAGCATAGCGCCGCCGGCCGTGCAGCGTGCGCGGTTCCGATCGGCTACGCTATCGGGCGCTGCGCGCCTGGCTGGCGCGCAGCGCCACGAGAAACCACCCCGTCGGAGGAGCCTTCATCCATGGACAGCGAAGCAGACCGCATGAGCCGCACCGTATTCCCGACCGACCGTTCGCGCCGCCGCCTGCTCGGCGCAGGTGCCGCGCTGGGCACGCTGTCGGCCGCCGGCTGTGCGACCACATCGGGGATCGGGGGCGGGCTGCCCTCGCGTGGCGAGTGGCTGGTGCGTGGCGGCCACGTGATGACGATGGACCGCAAGGCCGGCGACCTGCCGGGCGGCGATGTACTCGTGCGCGATGGGGCGATCGTCGCGGTGGGCAGCGGCCTGCAGGCCCCCGGTGCGCAGGTGATCGATGCGCGGGGCATGATCGTGCTGCCCGGGCTGGTGGAGACGCACTGGCACATCTGGAACACCATCCTGCGCAGCATGTCGGGCGCCGAGAAGAAGTACGGCTACTTCCCGACCGCGCTCGGCGTTGGTCGCGTGTACGAGGCCTCGGACATGTACCACAGCGCGCGGCTCGCCACCGCCGAGGCGCTGTTCTCGGGCATCACCTTCGTGCATGACTGGTGCCACAACATCCGCACGCCGCAGCATGCACGCGAGGCGCTGCGCGGCCTGCAGGAATCCGGCCTGCGCGGCCGATTCTCATACGGCACGATGCAGGGCCATCCGGTCGACCGTCCGATGGACATCGCAGACCTGGAACGGCTGCGTGCCGACTGGTCTGCGCATTCGAACGGCGGGCTGCTGTCGCTGGGCGTTGCCTGGCGCGGCGTGGCCACCGGCGGCACCGGCGTGATCAAGGCCGAGGCTACCCGGGAGGACGTCGCTGCGGCACGCCGGCTAGGGCTGCCGGTGTCGGTCCACCTGAACAATTCCCGCGCACGCGCCGGCGGCATCGCTCAGCTCGCGAAGGACGGGCTGCTGGGTGCAGACCTGCAGGCGATCCACGCGGTCTGGGTGACGCCCGAGGAAGTGAAGGCGCTGGCCGCTTCCGGCGCATCGGTGAGCATCTCGCCCTATTCGGAGCTGCGCATCGGCTTCGGCGTGCCGCCGACCAGCCGCTTCCTCGAGGCAGGTATCCCCATGGGACTGTCGGTGGACACCACCACGCTGTCGGGCAATGCCGACATGTTCGGCATCATGAAGGTCACGCAGAACGCGGAGAACGCCCGCACCGAGAACGAGTTCCAGCTGCCGGCGCGCCGTGTACTGGAACTGGCGACCATCGAGGGTGCGCGTTCGATGGGAATGGCCGACCGCATCGGCTCGCTGGTGCCGGGCAAGCGGGCCGACCTGATCATGGTCGACACCCGCGCGATCAACCTGGGCGTGTTCACCGACCCGGCGCACATGCTGGTCGAGGCGGCGCAGCCGTCCAACGTCGACACGGTGATGGTCGATGGACGGATCCTCAAGCGCGGCGGACGGCTGGTCGCGGTCGATGCGGGCCGGGTGGTGGACGAGGCACGGATCGCGCTTGCCGGGCTGCGCAAGCGCGCAAACTGGTGGTGAAACCATGTACGGTACCCGACGTAGTACGTGACCGGGCAGGACGGACGACGGATGGATGAGCGGCAGGCGATGACGTCAGGCAAAGCGCAGGCAGGGCATGCACGGCTGGGCGCCCGGCCCGGGCAAGCGCATCGGAGGGCGCGGCCATCCACGGTGCGCGCGGGCGGTCCCCTGGCCGCGCTGCTGCTGGCTGGTCTGGCGATGCTCATGCTCGCCGGCGGGTCCTCCCTGGCCACGGCCGCGGCGCTGCGGCTCGCCCTGTCAGGGGACGTCACCTCGCTCGACCCGCACTTCCTGAACGCCGCGCCGAACAACACGGTCGCGCGCCACGTGTTCGAGTCGCTGGTGAAGGTCGATCCCGACGGGCAACTGCAGCCGGCGCTGGCCGAGTCCTGGCGTGCGGTCGATCCGACCACCTGGGAGTTCCGGCTGCGCCGGGGCGTGCGCTTCCACAACGGCCAGGAGATGACCGCCGATGACGTGATCTTCTCGCTGGATCGCCCTTCGCTGCTGGTGAAGAGTCCCGGCCCGTTCACCGCGTTCACCCGCCCGGTGGTCGGCAGAGAGGTGGTCGATGCGTACACGATCCGGCTGCGCACCGCGACCCCGTACGGACCGCTGCCGCTCGACCTGTCGAATATCTTCATCGTATCCCGCAAGGTGGCCGAGTCGGCATCGACCGATGACTTCAACACCGGCAAGGCGGTGATCGGCACCGGGCCGTGGCGGTTCTCCAGCTGGCGCCGCGGCGATGCGGTGGAACTGCTGCGCAACGACCAGCACTGGGCGGGGAAGCCGGCATTCGAGCGGGTGACGTTGCGCATCATCACCAGTGATCCGACGCGCATGGCGGCACTGCTCTCGGGCGACGTCGATGCGATCGAGGCAGTGCCCACCGCGGACATCGGCCGGTTGCGCGGCAACCCGAAGTTCGTCGTCGAGCAGCGGGCGTCCTGGCGCACGCTGTTCTTTCACGCGGACCAGTCGCGCGACCGGTCGCCGTTCGTGTACGACCGTTCCGGCCGTCCGCTCGACCGGAATCCCCTGCGCGACCCGCGGGTGCGGCAGGCGATCTCGATGGCTATCGATCGGCGCGCGCTGGTCGAGAAGACGATGGAAGGACTCGCCGTTCCGGCCACGAACATCGTCGCCCCTGGCATCCTCGGCAACAATCCAGCGCTCAAGCCCGATCCGTATGATCCGGTTGCCGCGCGCAAGCTGCTCGCCGAGGCCGGATGGCCCGACGGATTCGGCATGACTCTGCACGGCCCGAACGACCGCTACATCAACGATGAACAGGTGGTGCAGACGGTCGCGCAGATGCTCTCGCGCATCGGCATCGCGGTGAAGGTAGAGACGCAGCCGGTGGCCGTCTATTTCGCTCGCGCGCGCAAGCACGAGTTCAGCTTCGCGCTGCTGGGCTGGGGCTCCAACGCCGGCGACTTCGCGCTGCGTACGCTGCTCGGCACGCCCAATGCCGAGACGGGCTGGGGCACCTGGAACTGGGGCCGCTACAGCAACCCGAAGGTCGATGCACTGGTGCAGTCGTCGCTGTCGAACGTCGACCCGAAGAAGCGCGATGCGATCGCGCGGGAGGCGATGGCGCTCGCCATGCGAGACCACGCAGTGATCCCGCTGCACCACCAGTTCGCCACCTGGGCGATGCGCCGGGGTATTCGCTACACCGCCCGACTCGACGAGTTCACCTACGCGCACCAGTTCCGGCTCGAGTAGCAGGCCAGACAGCCAATCGCAGTCCAGGAAACCCGGGTCAGACACGCATTTCGCGCATTTCGAAATGCGTGTCTGACCCGGGTTTCCTCCGTGGGCAGGTTAATCTGGCACGGGTTCTGGCTCTGGTTCCTGGAACGGGAATCCGTGTCTGACCCGGGTTTTCAGCGGAACATCCAGGGGTGGGCGGCGCGGTGGCCGGCCTCGAAGGCGTCGATCGCGGCGCGATACTCCTGCGTGCGGGAGATGTCGTCGAAGCCGTTCAGCAGGCAACGCTTGCGGATCGGCGAGATCTCGAAGCGGTGCACGCCGCCGCGTCCGTCGGTGACGGTCTGGGACGCCAGGTCGACCGCGAACGCCATGCCGGGCGTCTCGTGCAGCATCGCGCGCAGCGCGGCGCAGGTCGCCACTGGCAACGCCACGGTGAGCAGGCCGTTCTTCGCGCAGTTCGCGTCGAAGATGTCGCCGAAGCTCGGTGCAATCACGCAGCGGATGCCGAACTCGTACAGCGCGTAGACCGCGGTCTCGCGCGAGGATCCGCAGCCGAAGTTGCTGTCGGCGACGATCAGCCGGGACTGGTCGTACGGCGACTGGTTGAGCAGGAAATCCGTCCGCTTGCCGTCGGTGTCGATCCGCTGGTCGTAGAACAGGATCTCCGCGTACTTCGGCCCGCGGGGCACCTTGTTGAAGCGGGTCGGACAGAGCTGGTTGGTATCGACGTTGGCCTCGTCGATCGGGGCTGCAATGCCCTCGAGGGTGGTGAACGGTTGCATGGTCTGTCCTCAGCCGATCAGGGTGCGCACGTCGACCAGCCGGCCCTTGATCGCGGCGGCGGCGGCCATCGCCGGGCTGGCCAGGTGGGTGCGTCCCCCCGGGCCCTGGCGATTGCGGAAGTTCCGGTTGGAGGTCGACACGCAGCGCTCTCCGGGCTCCAGCTGGTCGCCGTTGATGGCGGTGCACAGCGAGCAGCCCGGATCGCGCCACTCGAAGCCGGCGTCGATGAAGATGCGGTCGAGGCCCTCGGCCTCTGCCTGCCGGCGCACGGTCTGCGAGCCGGGGACCACCCAGGCCGGGACCCGTGCCTTGCCCAGCCGCGCGACTTCCGCGGCGGCGCGCAGGTCCTCGATCCGGGCATTGGTGCAGGAGCCGATGAACACCCGGTCTACCGGAATGTCGGTGAGCGCCATCCCGGGCTGCAGGCCCATGTACTCGATCGCGCTGGCCCATTCGCCCTGCTGCTTGGCGTTGCCGGCATGCGAGGGGTCCGGCACCGCGGTGTCGATCGGCAGCGCATGCGCCGGCGATACGCCCCAGGTCACCGTCGGCGCGATCAGCGAGGCGTCGAGCACCACCTCGCGGTCGAAGGCCGCGCCCGGGTCGCCTGGGAGCGTGCGCCAGAAATCGAGCGCCCGCTCCCAGGCGGCGCCGCGCGGCGAACATTCCCGTCCTTCGAGGTAGGCGAAGGTCGTCTCGTCCGGTGCGACCATGCCAGCCCGGCCGCCGGCTTCGATCGACATGTTGCACACGGTCATGCGTGCTTCCATCGACAGCGCGGCGATCGCGCTGCCGGCGTATTCGATCGCGTGGTCGGTCGCGCCATCGGCGCCGATGGTGGCGATGATCGCGAGGATCAGGTCCTTCGCCGCCACGCCGAAGCCGAGCCGCCCGTCGACCCGGATGCGCAGGGTGGACGGCAGCGTCTGCCAGAGCGTCTGCGTGGCCATCACGTGCGCGAACTCCGAAGCCCCTACGCCGTAGGACAGGCAGCCGAACGCGCCATGGGTCGAGGTGTGCGAGTCGTTGCCGATCAGCGCGAGGCCGGGCTGGACGATGCCCAGCTCGGGAGGCACGATGTGCATGATGCCCTGCTGCGCATGGTCGATGCCGTACAGGTTGATGCCGTACTTGCGGGCGAAGTCCTGCAGCTGCACCACCATGTTGCGGATCTCGGCCACCGGGATGCCGGCCAGACCCTGCGCACGCCCGGTGGTCGGCACGTAGTGGTCGGTGAACGCGTAGATCTGGTCGGGGCGAAGCACCGGCCGGCCCTGCGCCTCGAGCGCGACGAACGCGTGGTAGGTGTTCTCCTGGGCGAGTGCACGGTCGATGTAGAGCAGCGACTCGCCCTCGTCGGTGACGATGTGGTGGCTCTCCCAGAGCTTGCGGAAAAGGGTGCGGGCAGTGCCCGCCGGTGATGCACTCATCGCTCGTGGCCTCGGTTCATTGCTCTGCCTTGATGCCGCTCTGCCGTACCAGCTGGCCCCAGCGGGCATATTCGGATCGGACAAAGGCGGCGAACTCGTCCGGCGTGCTGCCGACCGCGTCCGCGCCCTGCACCAGCAGCTTCTCGCGGAAGCCGGGCGCACGCAGCACCTTCAGGGTCTCCTCGGCGAAGCGCACCGCGATCTCGCGCGGCGTGCCGACCGGGGCGAAGATGCCGCTCCAGCCGCTGAACGTATAGTTCGCAACGCCAGCTTCCATCATCGTCGGTACGTTCGGCAGGCTCGGGAAGCGTTTCCCCCCGGTCACCGCCAGCGCGCGCAACCGCCCCGACGCCACGTGTGCCGTCACCGACGGCAGCGTCGAGAACATCGTCGGTACGTGCCCGCCCAGCAGGTCGGCCACGGCGGGACCACCACCCTTGTAGGCGATGTGGATCATGTCGACCTTCGTCAACTGCTTGAACAACTCGCCCGACAGGTGCGTGCCCGACCCGTAGCCCGAGGAGGCGAAAGAGAGCTCGCCGCGGCGCTTCGCCGCGAGCGCGACCAGTTCCTTCACTGAACGCACCGGCATCGAAGGCGTCA
>CANHBC010000052.1 GCA_947458835.1 Betaproteobacteria bacterium
CCCCTTCCTGCCGGAACTGCCCACGATGCAGGAGGCGGGCGTTGCGGGATTCGACATCAGCACCTGGTTCGGCGTGTTCGGCCCGGCCGGTCTGCCGTCCACGGTACTCGACCGGCTGCACCGCGAGATCGTCGATAGCCTGCAGGTGCCTGAAGTGCGCGACCGGCTCGCCGCCTTCGGCTCGGAACCGGTCGGCAGCACCCCGGCCGCGTTCGCGGCCTTCATCCGGGCTGAGCAGACGAAGTACGCACGCCTCGTCAAGGCGTCGGGCGCCCGCGCAGACTGACCGCCCTGCCGCGCGGACTCAGCCCTCTGGGGGCCAGAGCCAGGCGGCGCCGCGCACGCCGGACGAATCACCGTGCCGGTTGCGCAGCAGCGGCGTATCGACCCGGTCGGAGAAGACATGCGCGCCCCACAGTTGCGGGATGCGCCGGTACAGCCAGTCGACGTTCGACAGCCCGCCACCGAGCACGATCGCATCCGGGTCGAGCAGGTTGATGACCCCGGCCAGCGCGCGTGCGGCGCGCGCGCAGTAACGCTCGAGGGTCGCGATGCAAGCCGCATCGCCGGCCTCGGCCGCAGCCGCGATCGCCTCGGCGGCCAGCGGCTGGCCGGTCGCACGCCGGTGGTCGGCCGCCAGCGCGGGGCCGGACAGCCAGGTCTCGACGCAGCCCAACCGGCCGCAGTAGCACGCAGGCCGCGGCGAATCGTCACCGTCCGTCAGCGGCAGCGGGTTGTGTCCCCATTCACCGGCAATCGCGTTGCGGCCTTCCAGCACCCGGCCGTCGACCACGATGCCACCTCCGACGCCGGTGCCGAGGATCACGCCGAACACCACGCGCGCACCCGCGGCCGCGCCGTCGGTGGCCTCCGACAGTGCGAAGCAGTTCGCGTCGTTGGCGAAGCGCAGCCTCCGGCCGAGCCGGGCCTGCAGGTCGGCGGCGAGGTCCCGGCCGTTCAGGCAGGTCGAGTTCGAGTTCTTCAGCCGCCCGGTCGCGCTGGAGAAGGCGCCCGGGGTACCGATGCCGATCCGCGCCGAGCCGCACGCAGCCAGCGCCGGCTCGGACTCGATCGCGGACACCAGCCCGGCGATCGCCTCGATCGTGCCTTCGTAGTCACCCTGCGGAGTGGGTCGCCTCAGGCGGGCGCGCTCGGTGCCCTGGCGGTCGATCGCGATCGCCTCGACCTTGGTACCGCCGAGGTCGATACCGATGCGAAGCGGCGGCACGGCACCGTCCGGGCCGGTGCCGCCGTCCGCCACGCCAGGCACGGTCACTCGGCCTTGATGTTCGCCTGCTTGGCCAGTTCGACGAACCGCTGCGCCTGCTGGGCGATGAACTTGTCGAACTCGCGCGGTGCCATCGGGATCGGATCGGCGCCGAGCGTGCGGAACCGCTCGCGGACCTCAGGCAGGTTGAGCACGCGCACGACCTCGGCGTTGAGCCGGTCGACGACCGGCCGCGGTGTGGCGGCGGGCGCGAGCAGGCCAAACCAGGTGTCGTAGCGGAAGCCGGGCAGGCCCGCCTCGGCGATGGTCGGCGTGTCGGCCATCTGCGGCTGGCGCTTGGCCACGGTGATGCCCAGTGCATTGACCTTGCCGGCGCTGGCCTGCGGGATCGCGTTGGGCATCGGCGTGATCGTGTAGTTGACGGTACCGGCGATCACCGCGTTCAGCGCCTCAGGGATGCCCTTGAACGGTACGTGGGTGGCCTGGATGCCGGCCATGCTGTTGAACAGCTCGGCCACGAAGTGGGTCGAGGAGGCGATGCCGCCGGAGGAGAAGTTCATCGAGCCCGGCCTGGCCTTGGCCTGGGCGATCAGCTCCTTCACCGTCTTCGGCCCGTTCGCCGCCGTGATCAGCACCGAGGCCACGTTGACCGTGGTGCTGATGCCGGCGAAGTCCTTGAGGATGTTGTACGGCAGCTTGGTGGTGACCGCCGGCCCGATCGCATGCGAGGCGGACACCGAAAGGATGGTGTAGCCGTCAGGGTTGCCCCGCGCCACGAGTTCACCCGCGACGATGCCGCCGGCGCTGGGGCGGTTGTCGATCAAGACTGGCTGCCTGAGGCCCTCGGACAGTTTCTCGGCCACCACGCGCGCGGAGACATCCACCACGCTGCCAGCGGAGAAGCCGACCATGATGCGCAACGGACGCTGCGGGAACTCCTGTGCGAACGCGACGGGCGCGGCAAGCGCGAAGGCAACGGCTGACGCGAGCGCGGCGGTCGCGGGTGCGCCGGCAGGCAGGGGATGGCGTTTCATCGAGGGGCCTCGGGGAAGTGGGTGTCGGACACGTGGGTGGAATCGGGTGCGCAATAATGTGTTTCCGCGCCCGAATAGGCAAGTACCGAGCCTGCAGGCGCCCGGCACCGGCTGCACGCACGACATCACTGATGCAGAATACCCGCATCGAAGCCCACGCTTGAAAGGCTTGGCATGAAGGGTTACCACGACATCGGCGGCGAGCCCGCCGGCGAGATCCCGAAGCATGAACACGAGATGATGCTCTGGGAGAAGCGGGTGGAAGCAATGCTCCTCCTGCTGTCCCAGAAGGGCGTGATGCGCGTGGACGAGAACCGGCGTGGGCTGGAATCGGTCGGTGCCGAGGTCTACCACGGTGCCGGCTACGCGCAGCGACGCATCCAGTCGATCAGCACCAACCTGATCGCCAAGGGACTGATCTCGATCGAGGAGCTGGCCGCGAAGGTCGCCGACATCGAGCAGCGCAAGGACGTGCTGCCATGAATCCCGGGCCGCTCTCGCCCGGCGACGCGGTGGCCGTCCTCGACGCCGACGTCCCCGGCCATATCCGAACTCCGTTCTACGTGCGCGGCAAGCGCGGCGTGATCGAGCGCGCGGTCGGCCGCTTCCGCAACCCCGAGGAACTCGCCTACGGCCGCAGCGGCGAACCGAAGCGCATGCTCTACCGCGTGCGGTTCGCCCAGGCCGAGGTATGGCCCGACTACCAGGGCCCGGGCGTCGACACGGTCGACGTCGATCTCTACGAACACTGGCTCAGGAAGGTCTGACATGCACATCGGCCACGACCACCCGCACGCGCACGGCGAGGCCGGCGCGATCGATCCGCACGCGCCGCAACAGGACCACGACGACACGCTCGACTACTACCGCAAGCTCGAGATCGCGGTACGCGAGCTGCTGATCGAGAAGAACGTCCTCACCGCGGACGAGGTCCGCCGCACGGTCGAGAACTACGACAGCCGTACGCCCGAGGGCGGCGCGCGCGTGGTGGCCCGCGCCTGGGTCGACCCGGCGTTCAAGGCACTGCTGCTCGAGGACGCCACCGCCGCCTGCGAATCGCTCGGCTTCGACATGAACGTGTTCGACGTGAAGCTCACCGTGGTCGAGAACACGCCGCAGGTGCACAACGTGATCGTCTGCACGCTGTGCTCGTGCTACCCCCGGATGCTGCTCGGCATGCCGCCGGCCTGGTACAAGAGCCGCGCCTACCGCGCGCGGCTGGTGCGCGAGCCGCGCGCGGTGCTGGGCGAGTTCGGCACGGTGCTGCCCGACGAGGTCGCGGTGCGCGTGCACGATTCGACCGCCGACCTGCGCTACATCGTCCTGCCGATGCGCCCCGAGGGCAGCGAGCACCTGTCCGAAGCCGAACTCGCACAGCTGGTCTCCCGCGACAGCATGGTCGGCGTGACGGTGCTGCCTGCGGTGCAGGGGTGAGCCTGCCGAAGCTCACCGGAGCGGTCGGGCTGTTCGACCGCACCCGGGCACTGCTCGACGGGCGTGCACCGGTCGAGGGTTTCGACGTCGCATGGACTTCCGGTGAACTGGAGAGCCTGTTCGCGCGGGCCTTCGAGACCGCCGAGTACGACATCACCGAACTGTCGTTCTGCAACTACCTGATCGCGACCGCGCGCGGCGATTCACCGTACGTCGCCCTGCCGATCTTCCCGACGCGCTGCTTCCGGCACCACGCGATGTTCGTACGCGCGGCCGCTGGCATCCGTTCGCCGAAGGACATCGAGGGGCGGCGCGTAGGCACGCGCGAGTTCACCAACACCGTGTCGCTGGTCGTGCGTGGCATCTGGGCCGACTACTACGGCGTCGACCTGTCGAAGGTGCACTGGGTAGTCGGCGACGTGGACCACACCGAGCGCGATCGGATCGTCGCGCCGACGCTGCGCAACGGCTGGTCGATCGAGACCTCCGGCGGTCGATTGCTCGCCGACATGGTCGCCGAGGGTGGCCTCGACGCTCTGTGCGCCTACACGCCACCGCGCACCTTCGACGGCAGCACGGTCGCGCGGATGTTCCCAGACTACGCATCGGAGGAACAGCGCTACTGGCGCGACACAGCACTGTTCCCGATCATGCACGTGATGGTCGTACGGCGCAGCCTGCTCGAGGCTCATCCGTCGCTCGCGCCGGCGCTGATGGCCGCATTCGCGAAGGCGCGCGACGTCGCGATGGCCGAACTCGAGATCGAGCAGGCGCCCAAGGTCATGCTGCCGTGGACGCCGACCCACCTGGCGCAGACCCGCGCCGTGATGGGGCATGACTTCTGGCCCTACGGCGCCGGGGCGTCCGATGCACCGGAGAACCGCCGCACCGTCGAGACGCAGATCGGCTGGGCGCATGCGCAGGGGCTGATCGACCGGCCGGTGCCGCTCGAGGCGTTCTTCGCCCCCGGCGCCCTGCAGTTGCCGCGCTGCTGAGGCGATGCGTACCCACGAACACCGCGCGGTTCGGCCTGTCATCATCCGGCCGGTAGAGGCCCGGGACCGGCCGCACTGGGCGCAGATGTGGGCGGGCTACCTCGCGTTCTACGAGGCCTCGGTCGATGCAGCGACGACCGAGGTGCTGTGGACCCGCCTGTCCGATCCGTCCTCGCCCGTCCACGGACTGGTGGCCGAGGGCGATGACGGCATCCCGGTCGGCCTGTGCCACTACGTGCTGCACGCGAACACCTGGGAGATCGCACCGGTCTGCTACCTCGAAGACCTCTTCGTGCGTCCCGATGCACGCGCCCGCGGCGTCGGCGCAGCACTGATCGAACACCTGCGCGGCCGGATGACGACCGAGGGCTGGTCGCGCCTGTACTGGATGACGCGCGAGGACAACTACCGCGCACGAGGGCTGTACGACCGGTTCACGAAGCGCGACCCCTTCGTGCGCTACGTGCTGCGCGCGGGCGGCTGAAGGGTCGGTACGGCGCTCAGGCTGGACGGGAGGGGGCAACCGTACGCGATGCGCGCAGAGGCGCGACCAGCGGGATGCCCAGCGCACGCGCAGCCGCCTCGAAGCGGTCGCCCCGGGCAACCACGATCCACGCCCGCGTGGCTGGCGCAGAAAGGTCGATCCGGTACCCGCGGCACGGATGCGCGACATGGGCCAGCAGCGCGTTGAAGGCGGACAGCACCGCATCGACGTCCAGCCGGCTGCCGCGGTACTCGGCCCCGAAGGCATGGCGCTGGCCCAGGCAGCGGAAGCTGACTCGCCAGCGGCCGTACTCGAGCGCCTGGTGCAGTTCCTCGAGATCGACCTTCGGCCGTCCCGCCGCGGCGAGTTCCGCAAGCAGTCGATCGGCCTGCGGCTGCCCTGCGCCCGCGTCGAGCGAGCACTCGACCCACTGGCGTCCGAACATCGCCGAGCACAGCCGTGCCGGGTCCTCGATACCCGAGACCGGGTCCGCGATCGCCGCATCGATCAGCGCAACGCCTGCCGGTGTCATCGGCCGGAACCCGTGGCGCAGCAGGAAATCGCTGATCTTCGCGCCAGTGAGCGCGCGCGCCTGCCACATCGACGGCGCATGGCGCCCTGTCTCGAGCACAGCGGTACCGCCCGCATCGACGGCTCCGGAGCACACCGGGCCGTCACCGGCCAGCGGTGTACCGACTGCACCGGCCGAGCGATCGAACCGCTGCAGGAGCATGCGCACGGCCGGCGGGATCATGAGAGCAGGTAGGTTTGCAGGCTCATCACTCCGGATTCTACGTTCAGCGACGACGCTTCGGGTCGGCTCCGCGACCTGCACAAAGAAAAGCCCCGCCAGCGGCGGGGCTTTCGTGAAGCAGTTCCGGTCCGGCCCGCAGCAGCGGGCCGTCCCGGAGGCCGGGAGGCCGAGTTACATGTCCATCCCGCCCATGCCGCCCATGCCGCCGTGGTTGTGGCCGGCATGGCCGCCTGCGTCGTCCTTCGCCGCCTCGGCAACCATCGCGTCGGTGGTGAGGATCAGGCCGGCAACCGAAGCTGCGTTCTGCAGTGCGACGCGCGCAACCTTGGTCGGGTCCAGCACGCCCATCTCGACCATGTCACCGTACTGGCCGGTGGCGGCGTTGTAGCCGAAGTTACCCTTGCCTTCGACGACCTTGTTGACGACGACCGAGGCCTCGTCACCGGCGTTCGAAGCGATCTGGCGCATCGGCTCCTCGATCGCGCGCAGCACGATCTTGATGCCGGCTTCCTGGTCGATGTTGTCGCCCTTGAGCTGGGCCAGGTTCGAACGGGCACGCACCAACGCAACGCCGCCGCCGGGAACGATGCCTTCTTCGACGGCGGCACGGGTGGCGTGCAGCGCGTCTTCGACACGGGCCTTCTTCTCTTTCATCTCGACTTCGGTCGCGGCACCGACGCGCACCACTGCAACGCCGCCGGCCAGCTTGGCAACGCGCTCCTGAAGCTTCTCACGGTCGTAGTCGCTGGTGGCTTCCTCGATCTGCGCGCGGATCTGCTTGATGCGCGACTCGATGCTCGCCTTGTCGGCGTGGCCGTCGATGATCGTGGTCTCTTCCTTGCCCACTTCGATGCGCTTGGCCTGGCCGAGGTCGGTCAGGGTGGCGTTCTCGAGCTTCAGGCCGACTTCTTCAGCGATGACCGTGCCGCCGGTCAGGATCGCGATGTCTTCCAGCATGGCCTTGCGGCGGTCGCCGAAGCCCGGGGCCTTGACGGCGCAGGTCTTCAGGATGCCACGGATGTTGTTCACCACCAGGGTCGCGAGCGCTTCGCCGTCGACTTCTTCGGCGATGATCAGCAGCGGACGGCCAGCCTTGGCGACCTGCTCGAGCACGGGCAGGAGGTCACGGATGTTCGAGATCTTCTTGTCGTGCAGGAGGATGTAGGGGTTCTCGAGCACGGCCTGCTGCTTCTCGGCGGTGTTGATGAAGTAGGGCGAGAGGTAGCCACGGTCGAACTGCATGCCCTCGACGATGTCGAGTTCGTTCTCGAGCGACTTGCCGTCTTCGACGGTGATCACGCCTTCCTTGCCGACCTTGTCCATCGCCTTGGCGATGATGTCGCCGATGTCGCTGTCGGAGTTCGCCGAGATCGAGCCGACCTGTGCGATTTCCTTGTTGGTCGTGCAGGGCTTGCTGATCTTCTTGAGTTCGGCGACGACCGACTCGACGGCCTTGTCGATGCCGCGCTTCAGGTCCATCGGGTTCATGCCGGCGGCAACGTACTTCATGCCTTCCTGCACGATCGACTGGGCCAGCACCGTGGCGGTGGTGGTACCGTCACCGGCGATGTCGGAGGTCTTCGAAGCGACTTCCTTCAGCATCTGCGCGCCCATGTTCTCGAACTTGTCCTTCAGTTCGATTTCCTTGGCGACGGAGACACCGTCCTTGGTCACGGTCGGGGCGCCGAAGCTGCGCTCGAGCACGACGTTACGGCCTTTCGGGCCGAGGGTGACCTTCACCGCATCTGCCAGCACGTTCACGCCGACGACGATCTTGGACCGCGCGCTGTCGTGGAATTTGACGTCTTTAGCTGCCATGTCTGTATCTCCTGAATTCGGGGGTTGATTCCTGTTGCGGTACGAAGAGACGGACGCGGATCAGAGCTCGACGACGCCCATGATGTCTTCCTCGCGCATCACGAGGAACTCTTCGCCCTTGACCTTGACGGTCTGGCCGGAGTACTTGCCGAACAGGACGCGATCGCCGACCTTGACGTCGAGCGGGCGGGTCTTGCCGTCTTCGAGGACCTTGCCATTCCCGATCGCGATCACTTCGCCCTGATCCGGCTTCTCGGCGGCGGTATCGGGGATGACGATGCCGGACGCGGTCTTGCGCTCTTCCTCGAGGCGGCGGACCACGACGCGGTCGTGCAGCGGACGAATTTTCATGGGGAATCTCCTGCTTGGATTGACTGCTGTTGGACACAACCGAGTGCCACGCTACGGTGGAAACTGCTTGGCCACCGGCTATTAGCACTCGCCGAAATCGAGTGCTAATAATAGACAGGCTTGTGGCTGTTTTGCAAGTGGTGTCCGGCGTCCGGCCGCGCCATCGCGCGCGCCGAGGTTGTCCGGGAAGGACGGAGCGATTGAGCCAGTTTAAATAGGCGTTTCAGCGACAGTCAGCACTCGCTCACATCCGGCGTCGAGGTTGGACAATTCACCAGCCTTCCGGCCGCGCGGGTCAACTTGGCCCGGCCGACGCCGATAAGGAGGCAGCGGGCTGTGGCGTCTCCGACGCGGTTTAGCCCGGCCGCATGCGACCGCGGCCAGCCGTGTGCACGGATACAAGGCTTGCGACGTTAAACTACCGGATTGTCCGGCTCCTCCCATTCGACGGGCTTCGACACGTCTCCACCCGTCCCAGGTCACTCGAAAAGCATGCGCCCTCCCGCTTCCCCCCCGGCACCCGCCCCGCTCCCACACGTCTCCACGGGACGGCGCCGAGCGCTCGCCTCCGGCCTGCTGTCGCTCGCGGCGGGGGGGATGCCAGTCCTGGCCGCCGCCCAGGGTCGGATGCCGCCGCAGCAGGCGCAGCCGCAGCCGTCACCCGCCGCGGTACCGGTCAGCCTGTCACCGGGCCCACAGCCGGACCGCCGCCTCACCGCCGCAGCCCAGCTGATGGCCGGGATCGCGCCAGCCGCAGGCGATCCGGCGATCGATCGCCTGGTCGCGCTGGAGGCGTTCCGCCAGCACGAGACGTGGATGCGCGAGCAATGGGCGCCGGTGCGCGCCCGCCTGACAGCCATGGAGGGCTGGCGCGAGCAGAACATCCGCATCCCGGACGCGCGCAGCCGGACGCTGCTGTATCCGTTCAGCGGCCCGGACTTCCTGAACGCCTACGCACTGTTCCCGAACCATTCGCGCTACGTCTTCTTCAGCCTCGAGCGGCCGAGCGAACTGCCCGACCTCGCCACGAAGACGCCACAGGAATTCGCCGAACTCCTGGCCAGCGTGCGCGACGCGCTGCGAGACATCTTCGAGCGCAACTACTTCATCACCTCGTACATGAGCCGTCAGCTCACCGCACCGCGCCTGCGCGGCACGATACCGGTGATCGCGGTGATGATGGCCCTGTACAACCGGCAGATCGTGTCGGCCGAGACGGTCGACCTGTTCCCGGAACTCACCGCGCAGTACGCAGACCCTGCCAGCAAGCAGCGGCCGCGCATGCCCCTGCGCGGGATGCGCATCGTGTTCATGGATCCGGCCACGCGCTCGACCCAGTCACTGCAGTACTTCTCGCTGGATGCCACCGACCGCGCACTGCAGTTCTACCCCGAGTTCACGACCTGGCTGTCCCGCCAGGGTCCCGCCACCGCACTGGTGAAGTCCGCCTCGTACCTGTTGCACGACCGCCAGTTCCTCCAGGTACGCGAGGCGTTGCTGTCGACCGCCGACACCGTGGTCCAGGACGACACCGGCGTGCCCTACCGCGTGCTGCGCCAGGCGGGCTGGAACGTGCAACTCTACGGCGAGTACCGCAAGCCGATCCCGCCGCTCGCGTACGGCTACCAGCGCGACCTGCAGGAATCCTTCGTGCGCTACGGCAACCCGACGCGGCTGCCGTTTCCGTTCGGGTACCACTGGCGCGAGGGCGGCGCCGGCTCCGGCCTGCTGATCGCAACCCGACCGATGACCACCGCGGGCGCGCCGGCAGCCACCACGACCACCGTACGCTGAGCGTCCCGCGCCCGGCCACGCCTGCATGGTGACCGGAAGCAACGACTTCACCCAGCCACCCGGCACGACGCGGGGCTCGTTCGAGGCCCCGGACGGCGCGCGGCTGTCATGGCTGCAGTCGGGCCGTCGCTCGGCGCGCCCCTCCTTCCTGCTGCTGCCCGGCTGGAGCATGCCGGCCTGGATATGGTCCGCACAGTTCGGCCCGCTGTCGATGGATCGTTCGATATTCGCGCTCGACCCGCGGGGCCAGGGCGAATCGGAACACCCGACGCAGGGCTACGACATCCATACGCGCGCGCGCGATCTGCATGCCTTCGCTAGCACGATCTCGCCGGTGATCGCCGTCGGCTGGTCGCTCGGCGCGCTGGAACTGCTGGAGGCGATCCACCGCTTCGGCAGCATGCCCTTTGCCGGCGTCGTACTGGTGGACAGTTCCGTGGGCGAGGAGCCCGCCCCAGCACCGGGTTCGCCGTTCATCGATGCCCTGCAATCGGACCGCGCGTCGGCACTCGACGGCTTCGTGCGGGCGATCTTCGCGAGCGCGCGTCCAGAAGCCGAGGTGCGGGCGCTGGTCGAGGGCGCACTGCGCATGCCGCTGGACAAGAGCCTCGCACTGTTCCCGCGGTCAGTGCCTCGCGAACACTGGCGTGGCATCGTGCACGCGCTCGAGTTGCCGCTGCTGTACGCCGTCTCGCCGCAGTTCCAGGAACAGGCGTGGAACCTGCGCACAAACCGCCCACGCACGCAGGTAGAGGTGTTCCACCGATCGGGCCATGCATTGTTCGCCGACGAGCCGGATCGCTTCAACCGGCTGCTGATCCACTTCGCCCGCACGCTGTCGGCGCCGCCCCCGCCGCCGCAGCGCTGAACCACACCGTCAGACCATGCTGGCGCCAGCCGTACCCAGCCGGTACACCGTCTTCACGTCGCGCTCGAGCTTCGGCGCGACTGGCGCAACCGGGCAGGGCAGCGGACGCTTGCCCAGCGCATCGAGGGTCCTGTCGTCGGCCACGTCCTTCCAGATGCCGTGGCTGACCGGGCGGAACAGCCACATCAGGTAGCCGCGCACCTGCGCGAGCGAAAACAGCTCTTCATGGTCGGGGGCATCAGCCATCGCGACCTCGCCGCCGTCCACGCCGAACGGAAACGCGCTGAACGCCTGCCGGCACTCCAGGAACTCGCGCGACCGGGCACCGGGACGCGCGCAGGCTCGCCGCTCGGACCGGGCGACATCCCAGGCGCCGAACGACCACGCGGCTTCGAGCGCCGCGCGATCGAGATCCTTCAGGTCGCCCCAGCGGTCGTTGACCTGCATCGCGGAGCTCGGCACGGAACGCAACGCGACCGTACCGGCCTCGGACAGGTCGGCGAGAGGCTCGCGCATGAAGCCGTGCCAGTGCAGCGTGAGGATCACCGGCGTGTCCGTGCAGGGAACGGCGGCCATCGTCACCGCGACGAGCGGCAGCTTCATCGCACCGCACTGGTCTTCGATCAACCGGGATACGTTCAACATCGTCTGGCACCTCCTGGCATGCATCAACACGGGGGACAAGAAGTTGTTTCGCGGTATTCTCGCTGCATGTGCACTCACGCAAATCCGAGGCCACAGGCAAGGCATTCATCGGACATCCGCGCCACGATTTCACCGATGGATACGATCAGCAGCGACGCACCATGAGTGCCAGCGGCATGAGTGCGAACGACAGGCTGGCCGCACGAAGCCTCCTGCACGTGTGGAATCCGTGCACGCAGATGAAGCAGCACGAGGCGTGGCCGCTGGTGCCGGTGGTGCGCGGCGAAGGCGCGTGGCTGTTCGACGCGGACGGACGGCGCTATCTCGATGCGGTGAGTTCCTGGTGGGTCAATCTGTTCGGCCACTGCAACCCGCGCATCGGCGATGCGGTGTGCGAACAGCTGCGCACGCTCGACCACGTGATGCTCGCCGGCTTCACCCATCCGCCGGTGGTCGAACTGTCCGAACGGTTGAGCGCCCTGGCGCCGCGCGCGGCCGACACGCGGCTCGCCGCCGCCGGCGGCGGTCCGCTGCGCCACGCCAGCTACGGCAGCGACGGTGCGTCGGCCACCGAGATCGCGCTGAAGATGGCGTTCCACTACTGGCGCAACCGTGGCATGCCCGACAAGCGTCGCTTCATCGCGCTCGAGGGCAGCTACCATGGCGAGACGCTGGGTGCGCTCTCGGTCACCGACCTCGCGGTGTTCCGCGATGCCTATGCGCCACTGCTCGGCCAGCCGGTGATCGTTCCCGCGCCCGGGCCGGCCTCGTCGATGCCCTGCTGTCCGGAATGCGCCGCAGATGCGCTGTCCGCGCTGCAGGCGGAACTCGAACGCTCGGCAGGGACCATCGCGGCGATGATCGTCGAGCCACTGGTGCAGGGTGCCTCGGGCATGCGCATGTACCATCCGGCCTACCTCGCGGGCGTGCGCGAGCTGTGCTCGCAGCATGGCGTGCTGCTGATCGCCGACGAGATCATGACCGGCATGGGCCGCACCGGAACCCTGTTCGCCTGCGAGCAGGCCGGCATCCAGCCGGACTTGCTCTGCCTGTCCAAGGGGATTACCGGAGGCTTCCTGCCGCTGTCGGTCGTGCTGACCACCGACGAGGTGTTCGGCGCGTTCTACGGCGACAGCAGTGCGCGCGCGTTCCTGCACTCGCACTCCTACACCGGAAACCCGATCGCCTGCCGGGCGGCGCTGGCCACGCTCGACATCTTCGCGCAGGACGGCACGATCGCCGCGAACCGGCAGCGCTCGTCGCGGATCACCGAACGCGCCCGGCCGCTGGCCACCCACGCGCGGGTGCGCAACTTCCGCAACCTGGGGATGATCTGGGCGTTCGAGGCCGACGGCGCAGGCCCGGGGTTCGCGCGGCGCATGGCGCAGGCTGCACTCGACCGTGAGCTGCTGCTGCGCCCGATCGGCCACACCATCTACTTCATGCCGCCCTACATCCTCGACGACGCGCAGGTCGCGCACCTCGTCGATGCGACCCTCGGCGCGCTCGACGCCGCGCTGCAGGACTGAACCACATGCACCCGAGCGCACCGACCCTCACATTCCTCGGCGGCGCGGGCGAAGTCACCGGATCCTGTTACCTCGTCGAGGCGCCGGGGCTTCGCTTCATCGTCGACTGTGGCATGTTCCAGGGCGGCCGTGAAGCAGCCGAGAAGAACCGCCGTGCGTTCGCGTTCGACCCGGGCGGGCTCGACTTCGTGCTGCTCACGCATGCGCACATCGACCACAGCGGACTGCTCCCCCGGCTCGCGGCCGAAGGCTTCGGCGGGCCGATCCATGCGACCGCGCCGACGGTCGACCTGGCGGCGGTGATGCTGCGCGACTCCGCGTTCATCCAGGAGAAGGAAGCCGAGTGGTCGCAGCGCACCGCGCAGGCGGCCGCGGGCCGGCACGGCGGCAAGCACCAGGCACGCCGCCATGATGACAACGCGATCGACCCTCTTTACCGGATGGCCGATGCCGAGCGGGCGATCGGTCTGTTCACGCGGCACCGCTACGGGGAAGCGTTCGAACCCCGGCCGGGCGTGCGCGTGCTGTTCCGCGACGCCGGGCACATCCTGGGCTCGGCCAGCATCGAGGTCACGCTCACCGATGCCGGCTGCGGCCATCGCATCGTGTTCTCGGGCGACCTCGGCCAGCCGGGCCATCCGATCGTGCGCGATGCCGTGACGGTGCCGCAGGCCGACACACTGCTGGTGGAGTCAACCTACGGCGACCGCCTGCACCGCCCGATGGATGCAACCCTCGACGAACTGGTCGAAGCGCTCACCGGCGCGCTGGTCGCGCGCAAGGGCAACGTGGTGGTACCCGCCTTCGCTGTCGGCCGCACCCAGGACCTGCTGATGCTGCTGATCCGCCTCACGCGGGAGGGTCGGTTGCCGCCGATGGACGTCTACGTCGATTCGCCGCTGGCGACCAGTGCAACCCGGATCACGCTGCAGCATCACTCCGAGCTCGACGAGGAGGCGAAGGAACTCGGGCGCTGGCTCTCGACATCGAAGGGCTGGCCACGCATCCACTTCTCCGAGACGGTCGAGGATTCGATGTTCATCAACTCGATCCGCGACGGGGCAGTGGTGATCTCCGCCAGCGGCATGTGCGACGCCGGCCGGATCAAGCACCATCTGAAGTACAACCTGCCGCGTCCGGAGTGCAGCGTGATCATCACCGGGTTCCAGGCGCAGGGCACGCTCGGGCGCCGCCTGGTCGACGGTGCACGGCTGATACGACTGTTCGGAGAGGAGGTGCCGGTACGCGCACGCATCTTCACCATCGGCGGGCTGTCCGCGCATGCCGACCAGGGTGCACTGCTCGGGTGGCTCGGCGGCTTCACGCAGCCACCCGGGCACGCCTGGGTGGTGCACGGCGAGGCCAGCGCGGCCGCCCGCTTCACACAGGTCGTACGCGACCAGTTGGGCTGGGCCGCGGACGTCGCGGAATCCGGGCAGGCGATCGTGCTGCCCATGCAGCCGGGGTCGCCTTGACCGGACAGGCCCGTCGGCACCACAGGGCCTTGACCGGCGTGGCACGGCTCGCGCTGTGCACCGGCCTGCTGCTGCCCTGCATGCCGGCTGGCCACGCGCAGAACGGCAGCACGGCCCAGGGGCCGACCGCCGCGCAGCCGCGTAGCCGGGTGCCGACAGCGGTCGCGGGCGCGCTGGCACGCTCCGGCATCCCGGAATCGGCGGTCGGGCTGGTGGTGCAGGACCTCGACGGCAGCGAGCCGGTGGTCGCGCTCAACGCCGACAGCTCGATGAACCCGGCCTCGACGATGAAGCTGCTGACCACGTTCGCGGCGCTGGAACTGCTCGGCCCCTCCTTCACCTGGCGCACCGAGATGGTGACCCAGGCGCCGCAGCGGGGCGACGTGCTCGACGGCGACCTGGTGATCCGTGGCAGCGGCGACCCGCGGCTCACCCAGGAAGCGTTCTGGCTGATGCTGCGCACGCTGCGTGCGCGCGGCATCCGCGAGATCCGCGGCGACCTGGTACTCGACCGAGGCGCCTTCGCGATCGAGGCACGCGACGCGGCGGTGTTCGACAACGAACCGCACCGTCCGTACAACACGCCGCCGGACGCACTGCTCGTCAACTTCCGGGCGGTGATGGTCCGGCTGCTGCCCGATGCGCAGCGCGGGACGGTCACGGTCAGCCTCGATCCACCGCTGCCGCAGGTCTCGCTCGTCACCACGGTCAGGCCGGACGCCGCCGCCGATTGCGCAAGCCCGTTTGGCAAGCTCGCCCTCGACGTGCAGGGCGGCGCATCGTCGGCGAAGGTGAGCGTCGGCGGCAGCTATCCGCTGGCCTGCGGCGAGCGCGTCTGGCCCATCAGCGTGCTGTCGCACCGCGAGTATGTGTCCGGCCTGTTCCAGCAGTTGTGGCGGGAACTGGGCGGCACGCTGTCCGGGCAGGTGCGCGACGGCACGGCCGGCGAGCGCCCGCGCGTACTCGCGTCGAACGTGTCTCCGGCGCTGTCGGAGATCGTGCGCGACATCAACAAGTGGAGCAACAACGTGATGGCCCAGCAGCTGTACCTCGCGCTCGGCGCGCAGGGACAGGGCCCCGCGACCTGGGCGAGGTCGTCGCAGTCGGTCGCCGACTGGGCGCGCAGCCGGCGCCTGTCGCTGCCATCGCTGGTGGTGGAGAACGGCTCCGGTCTGTCGCGCATCGAACGCATCACGCCGCGTGGCCTGGCCGATCTGCTGGTAGCTGCGTTCCGTTCGCCGGTAATGCCCGAGCTGATGGCCTCGCTGCCGCTGGTGGCCTCCGACGGAACGATGCGCAGGCGGCTGGGGAACTCGGGCATCGCCGGGCAGGCGCACATCAAGACGGGCTCGCTGAACGACGTGCGCGCGATCGCCGGCTACGTGCTCGATGTACGCGGCCGGCGCAGCGTCGTCGTGATGATCGTCAACCACCCCAAGGCGATGGCCGCGCAGCCGGCCTTCGACGCGCTGCTCGGCTGGGCGTACCAGCGGCCGTAACCTCCACGCCGGTCGCGGGCGCAGGCAGCGCGGCGGCCGGTCTGCCCCCAGGCCACCGCGCCGCCAGCAGGTACGGCCCGCTCAGCCGACCTGCTCATGCAGCAGCGTGTGCTTCTTCAGGAGCGCTTCGTCGATCACGACACCCAGGCCCGGGCCGATCGGCACGTCGACATGGCCGTCGCGCACCTGGAACCCGCTCTCCGGGCACAGCGGATCCTTCACGTGCGCGTTCAGCCCGAACACGAACTCGGCTGCACCCATCATGCGCGAGGCCGGCGTGCTGGCGTAGAAATGCGCGCCAGCCGCGGCCTCGAGCTGCGACTGCACCGCCAGCCCGCCGCAGTTGAGCTGCACGTTCGCCGCCTCGGCCACCGCCGCGATCTTCTTCGCCGCGGTGAGCCCGCCCACCTTGTACAGCTTGATGCACAGCGCATCGACCGCGCGTGCCTCGGCGAGCGCCCAGGCATCCTGCAGGGTGAACAGCCCCTCGTCGGCCATCACCGGCACGCCACCGGCCGCACGCCGGATCTCGGCCAGCCCACGCAGGTCGCGGCGCTCGATCGGCTGCTCGATGTAGCCCAACCCCATCGGCCGCAGTTCAGCGATCGCCAGCAGGCTGTCGGCGAGCGTCCAGCCGGTGTTCGGATCGATGCCGATCATCACGTCGGCGCCGACCGCAGCCCGCACCCGCTCGAACACCTTCACGTCATGCCGCCAGCCACGGCGGTCGGCCATCTTCAGGCACAGCACCCGGATACCGTACTCGTCGACCGCGCGCACCGCCTCGTCGACCACCGTCTGCATGTCCTCGGCCATGCTGACCGACCACTCGAGCGGGATACGCGGCTGGCAGCAGCCACCGATCAGGTCGTGGACGGGGAGCCCGAGCGCCTTGCCCTGCGCATCGCGCACGGCGATGTCGAGCACGGCGCGCGCGGCCGGGTTGCCGGCGAGGCGGTTGTCGAACATCTCGTTGATCGACTCGCTGTCGAACAGCGATCGCCCGATCATCGCCGGCCCGTAGAACTCGCGGATCGCCGCGACCATGCTCTGCGTGGTGTCGGCCACGAAATGGCCGGGGCTGATCGGCCGGATCTGTCCGTAGCCGACCACGCCGTCGGCATGCACCTTCACCAGGACCGGCTTGCTGGTGATGCTGTCGTCCGGGCCGGTATCGTAGGTACCGCTGGCGAAGATGCGCTTCAGGCGCGTCGACAGCGCGGTGACGTGGATCTCGATGCGTTCGATCATGTGATGGCTTCCTACTCGGGCTTGATGCCGGCGGCCTTCACCACGCGCTCCCAGCGCGGGATCTCCTCGCGGATGAAGCGGGCAAATTCGTCGGGTGTGTTGCCGACCGGCTCGAAGCCCTGCCGGACCATGCTGTCGCGCACCCCGGGCACCTGCATCGCCGCGACGATCTCCTTCGACAGCACGTCGACCACCGGCTTCTGCACCCCTGCGGGCAGCAGCAGCCCGTACCACGAGGCGGCGTAGTAGCCGGGCAGGCCCGCCTCGGCCAGCGTCGGCACGTTGGGCAGCGCCGGGTTCCGGTTCGAGATCGACACGCCGATCGCGCGCATCTTGCCGGCGTTGATCATCGGCAGCGCGGTCGGGATCGATGTGAACAACGTCGCGACCTCGCCCGACACCAGCCCGACCACCGAGGGCGCGCCACCCTTGTACGGGATGTGCACCATGCGTATGGCAGCCTGGGACAGCATCAGTTCCATCGCGAGGTGAGTGATGTTGCCGATGCCACCAGAGCCGAACGACAGTTCGCCCGGCTTGGCCTTAGCCAGCGCGATGAGTCCCTTCAGGTCCTTCACCGGCAGACTCGGATGGACCACCAGCACCGACGGACCAAGGGCGACCAGGCTCAGCGGGATGAAGTCCTTCCGGATATCGAACGGCGGCTTCGCCGACAGGCTCGGGATGGCGATGGTCGAGTTGGCCATCAGCATCGTATGGCCGTCGGCCGGCGAGCGCGCGACGATGTCCCCGGCGAGGTTGCCGGCCGCGCCGGGACGGTTGTCGACGATGAAGTTGCTGTTGAAGCTCTCGGTGAGCTTCTGTGCGATCGAGCGCGCGGCGATGTCGGTGCCGCCACCAGCACCGAAGCCGACGACGATGCGCACCGGCTTCGACGGGAAGGATTGTGCGAGGATGGGCATCGGCGCGAGCATCAGTACCGCGGCCAGCACGGCCGGGGCAGGGAAGCGGCGACCGTCGGCGGAGCGGCCCGCCGGACGCGTTTCGACGGCGCGCATCAGGCGGCAGCCATCTGCGCGTACCTCGAGTGGGACGGCAGCGAAAGCGCAGCCGCCGCCTCGTACGGCCGGTGCCCCTCGACCTGCGCCGCGTAGAGCACCCGGCGGCTGTCCGACTGGAACGCATCGCGCTTGTGCAGCGTCGCCCGGTTGTCCCAGACCACGATGTCGCCGACTGCCCATTCATGCACGTAGGTGAACTTCGGCTGCACCGTGTGCGCCCACAGCTCGTCGAGCAGCGCTTCCGAGTCCTCCAGCGACAGGCCGTTCACGTAGGCGCCGTGGCGGCGGCCGAGGAAGATCATGTTGCGGCCGGTCTCCGGATGGGTCGAGATGACCGGATGGCTGGGCCCCGGCACCTCGCGGATGTCCATGTCGAGCGAGGCCCCCGGCCGGACCTGCATCGCGGTATCGACGATGTTGGCCTGCTTGATGGTCATGCCGATCAAGCGGCGCTTCATCGCGTCCGGCAAGGTGTCGTACGCCGCGTAGCAGTTGGTGAAGTAGGTGAGGCCGCCAGCGGGCGGGATCTCGACCGCCAGCAGCATGCGTGCAGCCGTCGGGGCCTCCTTGAACGAGAAGTCGGAATGCCAGACCACCTCGCCATCGCCGAGGATGCCTACCGGCTTGCCGTCCTGCTTCACGTTGGTGACGACCGTCACCTCCGGCGGCAGGTCGAACACCTTGTTCGCGATGCGCTCCTCGAGGCTGCGCTTGTGCAGCGCGGACGAGGTCACCGGCGTGCCGAAGCGGCGCACCAGCGTGACCAGGTCCTCGGCGGCGAAGCGCTGGCCGCGGAACACGAGCAGCAGGTGCTCCAGCCAGATGTCGTGCAGCCGGTCGAACATCGCATCGTCGATCTTCGTGAGGTCGACGCCGCGCACTTCGGCACCGAGCGCGGCCCGGGCCGGCGCGACTTCGATCTCGCCGGGTTGCCGGGCACCGGCGGCAGTTGCAGGGGTCATCGCATGCTCTCCTCGCTGGGCCATGCAGCGCATGGAACGGTGCTGCAGGTCAATCGCCCGCGTACACCTTCAGGTAACTCGACCGCCCGCCATCGGCGGCGATGGTAGTGCCGGTCAGCATCCGCGATTCGTCGGATGCCAGGAACACGGCGATCGGCGCGATGTCATCCGGCTCGCCCTTCGAGAACGGGTAAAGCTTCTGGAACGCCGCGCGCTCGCGCGCGACTGGCGAGGCCGGGTCCAGTGAACCGCCCTCCCAGCGGCCGATCGCCCGCTCGGTGCGCACCGAGCCGGGCGCGATCGCGTTGGCGCGGATGCCATGGGCCACGTACTGTGCGGCGAGCGTCTGGGTGAACGAGATGATGCCGCCCTTGGTCGCTGCATAGGCCGGCTTAACCGAGCCGACCAACCCGAGGTGCGAGGTGACGTTGATGATCGAACCGCCACCCGCCTTCATCATGTGCGGGATGCCGTGGCGGCACATCAGGAACGGATGCAGCAGGTTCAACGCCATCGTACGATGCCAGACCTCGAGGTCCATCTCGTGCACCGGACGGTCGTCCTGCGACGATCCGCCCGCGCAGTTGAACAGCACGTCGATGCGGCCGAATTCGCTCGCGGTGGCCGCGATCGCATCGCGCACGCTGTCGTCCTGCGTCACATCGGTGTGCACGAACAGCGCGCGGCCGCCCTCCTCGACGATCTGCCGCGCCGCGGATTCACCCAGCGCACGGTCGATCTCGAACAGCGCGACGCCCGCGCCTTCGCGCGCACAGGCGCGCGCGGTCGCCTTCGCGATGCCGGCACCGGCGCCGGTGAGGCAGACTACCTTTCCTTCGAGCCTTGCCACTGCGCCTCTCCTCGTCTGCCACGGCCCGTCCAGGTATCCACGGGCGGCTGGCGAGGGGCGACTGTAGCCCTTACCGCGCCGGCGCTCAAGATTCGATCCGGCATGCACCCTGCCAGCGGGCAATACTGACCGCGTCCGTCAGTCCCCTGGACAGGCAGGGTCCATGATGATCGCATCGAAAGGGGCGCACGATATTCGGCAACTTCCGCAGATGCCACGTCGTGCTTTATGCCCACTCCGAGCGCGATGTACTGCTGCTGTCGCTGCGTGACGAACGGCATCTGGGGCACCGGTTGCCTGGATGAATGCCTCGGTCAGCGAGTCCTTCGCCGGGACCCGGTCAGTCGATACGCGCCCCGGTGGCCTTGACCACCTTCGCCCACTTCGGGATTTCGCGAGCGATGTGCTTCGCGAAGGCCTCGGGCGTGCCACCAGCCACGGTGGCACCCAGTTTCCCGAGCCGCGCACGAAGCTCGGCGCTTGCGAGCGCCTTGTTGGCCGCTGCATTGAGCCGGTCGACCACCTCGCGCGGCGTGCCCGCCGGCCCGAGCAGCCCGTACCAGATGTCGGCCTGGTACCCGGGCAACGTCTCGGCGATGGTCGGGACCTGCGGGGCGGCGGGCGAGCGTGCCGCCGAGGTGATGCCCAGCGCGCGGAAACGGCCGGACTCGATGAACGGCAACGACGGCAGCAGGCCGTCGACCATCAGCGAAACCTCGCCGCCGAGCAGCGCCGTGCGCCCGGGCGTCGAACCCTTGTACGGCACGTGCTGGATGTCGATGCCCGCCATCGTGGCGAACAGCGCAGCGTTCAGGTGCGGCGTCGAGCCCGACCCGGACGAGGAATAGAAGAGTTCCCCCGGGCGCTTCTTCGCCAGCGCGATCAGGTCCTTCAGCGTCTTCACCGGCAGTGCCGCCGGCACTACCAGCACCGAGGTGGTGTCGGCCACCTGCACGATGGCGGTGAAGTCGCGCTCGACGCCGAAGGGCAGCTTCGGATAGAGGGCGGGATTGATAGCCACGGGGCCTACGCCCCCCATGACCAGCGTGTAGCCGTCGGCCGGCGCCTTGGCCACCACCTCCATGCCCAGGATGCCGTTGGCACCCGCCCGGTTCTCCACCGTGATCGGGACGCCCAGCAACGGTTCCATCGCCTGCGCGACATCGCGCGCGAGCGTGTCGCCGGTGCCCCCCGCAGCCAGAGGAACGATCAGTCTCAGCGGGCGCGCTGGCCACGGCTGGGCGGCGAGCGTGCCGGCGGCCAGCACGAGGATCAAGGCCGCAGCGCCGCGCAGGGCGGGCGCCGGCGTTGCCGCACGGCGGGTGAGCGGACGGGACATTGAAGGTTCCTCGCGGTCGCGGTGCCCAAGGATGCTCTTGATGTCAGGCCTCGGCAAGTCGAAGTCTTTTCCATCGGGTCGTCTGTCCGGCCCGGTCTGGTGGTACCGAGCGGGTGGAAAATGGTGGTGGCGATGCCGCCGGTCTGCAGCGTGAACACCTTCTGCCCTGCGCGCGGGCCCACCGCGATCCGCCAGCTGATGCAATGGCCGATCAGCTCATCCAGCGATCCGGCCTGTACAGGCTCCCCGCTCAACCAGCTGTGCTCGGCATCGTGTGCGATCAGGCCGCGCTTCTCCAGCAGCCGACCAATGCCCTCGGCCAGCCACTGTACCATCGCCTGCAGTGCGCCCGCGCCGGGGAGCTCGCCGCCCGGAACACCGGCGCACTGGACCCCTCGGTCACGTACACGCCATCGACGACGATCATGTGAAAGTACACGTTCAGATTCAATGCCGAGCCAACGCGCTGGATCAGCGTGACAGCACCCGTGTGGCCCGACCGATGACGACGCGCAGGCGATCGAGATCGCCAACGATGTGCAGTTCGGTCTGGCGGCGGGCGTGTGGACGCAGGACATGCGCCGCGCACTGAAAATGAGCGAGCGACTTCGTGCCGGCACCGTGTGGATCAACACCTACCGCGCAGTTTCCTATCTGTCACCGTGCGGCGGCTACAAGCGTAGCGGGCTCGGCCGCGAGATCGGGCAGGACATGATCCACGAGTACCTGCAGACGAAAAGCGTCTGGATCTCCACTGCAGCCGAGGTGCCCAATCCGTTCGGATGCGCTGACCTCGCGTCTGACCTGCCCCTGCAGGGGCAGGTCACCGCGTTACAGCGCAAACGCGCCGGTCGACCGGTCGAGGCTCGCCGACAGGTCGTTCAGGGTCTTGGCGAGGCCGGCGAGTTGCTGCGCGGTATTGCTGCTGCGCTCGTTCATCTGAGCGATCTCCTCGACCTTGCGGGCGATGGTGGTCGATGCGGTCGACTGCTCTTCCAGCGAGCCGCTCATATCGGTCACTGCCTCCGAGACGCGCGCCGACGCGCCGGCGATGCCCTCGATGGCACTGCTCACTTCGCTGGAGCGCGCTTCCTCTTCCCTGACCTGGGTGACTACCGTGGCCATCTTGCCCTGCGTGCCCTGGGCGACGTTCTGGATCGAGCTCACGACCGCCGCGATCTCTGCGGTCGAGCGTGAGGTGCGTTCGGCGAGTCCGCGCACTTCGTCGGCCACCACCGCGAAGCCGCGGCCGGCCTCACCGGCGCGGGCTGCCTCGATCGCCGCATTGAGCGCGAGCAGATTGGTCTGCTCGGCGATGTCACGTATCACCTGTACCACGGTCGTGATCTCGCGCGCCTTCGCACCCATGTCGCTCATCGCGGCCTCGGCATCGCGCACGCTTTCGCCGATCCTGCCGATGCGCGCGAGCCCCTGGCGGACGGAGTCCGCACCCTGTTCTGCGGCGCTGCGCGCGGCGCTCGAGGCGCCTTCGGCAGCCTTCGCATTGTCCGTGATCTGGGCGACACTCACGGTCATCTGCTCGACGCTGGCTGCGATCGAGGCCGTTTCATCCGACTGCTTCGATACCAGTGCCGCCAGATGGCTGGAGGTGTCCAGTGCCTGCCTTGCGGAATCACCCAGCGCCCGCGAGCCTTTTCCGATCTCGGTCAGCAGCGCAACAAGCGATGCGCGCATCGTCACCATCGAGGCCATCACGCTCTGGCTACCGCCGATTTGCGCGGGCAGCGGTCCGTTCAGCCGGCCGCTGGCGATCTCCGATGCGAACAGCCTTGCCTGCGCCGGATCGGCGCCCAGTTGCCGGAAGATGCTTCGCGCCAATACCAAGCCGAACGTGGTCGCCATGGCGAACAGAGCCAGCCCGCCGAGCAGGAGCGTGTAAGTCGTGATCGACATCGTCGACTCGAGCGCCGCCGAACGCGCGACCAGCAGATC
>CANHBC010000053.1 GCA_947458835.1 Betaproteobacteria bacterium
AGGGCAAGTACACCAGCCTTACCGCGACCGTCACCGCGACCTCCCGCGAGCAGCTCGACGCGCTGTACCGGGACCTCTGTGACCATCCCATGGTCTCGATGGTCCTTTAGCCGCCCGGCACTCCGTTTTTCCCCGCTTTCCCGACAGGACCCCGAATGGCCAAGGCAAGCAAAGCTGCTGAGAAGAAGACCCCGGCGAAGCCCGCGAAGAAGGCCGTGCCGAAGAAGGCGACCGCGAAGCCAACGCCTGAGCAGGCTGCTCCGAAGAAGGCCACACCGAAGAAGGCCACGCCGAAGAAGGTCTCCAAGAAGGCTGCGCCGAAGAAGGTCGTGGCGAAGGCGGCCGACGCGAAGTCGACGAACCCGCCGCTGCGCAGCGTGGTACGCCGCTCGCCGATCCACGGTCGCGGCGTGTTCGCGAAGGTCGATATCCCGAAGGGCGAGCGTGTGATCGAGTACAAGGCGCGCAAGATCACCTGGGCCCAGGCCGACCGCTGGTATGCCGACGACGAGAGCAAGCCGTCGCACACCTTCCTGTTCACGCTCGACGACCAGTATGTGCTCGACGGCAACAAGGACGCCAACAGCGCGCGCTGGATCAACCACTCGTGCAACCCGAACTGCGAGTCCGATATCGTCGACGGCCGCATCTGGATCGAGTCGATCCGCAACATCAAGGCTGGCGAGGAACTGTTCTACGACTACAACATCACGCTCGAGACGCCGCATACGCCAGCCGAGAAGCGTCGCTGGGGCTGCCGTTGCGGCGCGAAGAACTGCCGCGGCACGCTGCTCGGCAAGAAGCGCTGACGGCACGCCGGCCTACTGGCCGGCATCGAACCGTGCGCGCAGCGCTTCCACTCGTCGCCGGTTGACTCCGAGGTCCCAGTATCCGGTGCGCGAGGCCGACTGCACCTGGAACGCACCGGCCGTGGCGTCGAGTTCGAAGCGCACGTCGTCCACGAAGCCGAACACCCGCGACCGGAACTCGACCGCGATCCAGCCGGGCTGCGCGTCGACGACGGTGGCGCTGCGATCCTGTTCGAGGACGCGCAGCAGGCGCGCCTGCGCGGCGTCGGCCGGGCCTGCGAAGGTGAACGGGGCCACGCGCTGCGCGGCCCGTGTGGCGAGCGACGAGACGCAGTTCGGACGGTCGGGGCAGGGTGGCAGCATGGTGGCGGCACCGGTCGCTCCGGCACACAGCATCGCGGCCAGCAGGGTGGCCGGCAGCAGTGAACCCGGACGGCAGGCGGAGGAGAGCATGGGTCGAGTGTGGCGCATGACGGTGCCAGGGCGCCAGCGCGAGCCCGCTGCACGCCTACAATCGTGCCATGGACCTGTCAGACCCTGAACCCCGCGCCACCGGCAACGCCGGAAGCCCCGCCGACGGCGCGCCGCGGGTGCGCCGGCTCGGCCGGACCGGATACCGCGAGACGTGGCAGGCCATGCAGGCCTTCACCGACCGGCGGGACGGCACGACGCCGGACGAGCTTTGGCTGACCGAGCATCCGCCGGTGTACACGCTCGGCCTGGCCGGGCGCGATGAACACCTGCATCCGACCGCCGCCGCCGCCGGCATCGAGGTGGTACGCACTGACCGCGGTGGCCAGGTGACCTACCATGGCCCCGGCCAGGCGGTCATGTACGTGCTGCTCGACCTGCGGCGCCGGCGGCTGGGCGTGCGCCAGCTCGTCCGGCTGCTGGAACAGGCCGTGATAGACTGCCTCGGTGGTTGGGGCATCGAATCCCATGGCCGTGTCGATGCTCCCGGCGTCTATGTCGGCGCCGCCAAGATCGCGGCACTCGGGCTGAAGGTCCGGCGCGGCGCCAGTTACCACGGGCTTGCGCTGAACGTCGACATGGACCTCGCGCCGTTCGCCGCGATCGATCCCTGCGGCTATCCCGGCCTGGCGGTCACGCAGTCCCGGTCGCTCGGCATCGATGCCAGTACGGGCGAACTGTCCGACCGTCTCGCGGCGCTGTTCGTCGCACGCCTACAGGTCCAATTCCCGATCGACCCCGAATGAGCGCTACCCCGGTTAACCCGCCTGCCGTCGGCGAGAAGCAGAAGGCGCAGGCCAAGACCTCGCGCAACCCGATCCCGATCGTCCCGATCGGTGTGGCGCTGAAGAAGCCGGACTGGATCCGCGTGAAGGCGCCGCAGCCCGACTCTCGCTTCCACGAGATCAAGAAGATCCTGCGCGAGCAGAAGCTGCACACGGTGTGCGAGGAGGCGTCGTGCCCGAACATCGGTGAGTGCTTCGGCAAGGGCACCGCCACGTTCATGATCCTGGGCGACCTCTGCACCCGCCGGTGCCCGTTCTGCGATGTCGGCCACGGCCGGCCGCTGCCGCCTGATCCCGACGAGCCGCGCCACCTCGGCGAGACGATCGCCGCCCTCGGCCTGCGCTACGTGGTGATCACCAGCGTCGACCGGGACGACCTGCGCGACGGCGGTGCGCAGCACTTCGTCGACTGCATCCGTGCGGTGCGCGCGCTGTCGCCCTCGACCACCATCGAGGTGCTGGTGCCAGACTTCCGCGGCCGTCGCGACCGTGCGCTGGCGATCCTCGATGCCGGCCCGCCGGACGTGATGAACCACAACCTCGAGACGGTGCCGCGGCTCTACAAGGCGGCGCGGCCCGGGGCTGATTTCGCCAACTCGCTGCTGCTGCTGAAGGAATTCAAGGCGCTGCATCCGAAGGTGCCGACCAAGTCCGGCCTGATGGTCGGGCTGGGCGAGACCGACGAGGAGATCCTCGAGGTGATGCGCGAGATGCGCGCACACGATGTCGACATGCTCACCGTCGGCCAGTACCTGCAGCCGTCGGCGCATCATCTGCCGGTGACCCGCTTCGTGCCGCCGGCCACCTTCGCGATGTTCGAGGCCGAGGCGATGAAGATGGGGTTCGCGCACGCTGCCTGCGGCCCGATGGTGCGGTCCAGTTACCACGCGGACCAGCAGGCGCACGGTGCCGGCGTCGTGCCGGTAGTGGCCAGGGCCGGCTGACGCACGCGGCGCGACGACACCGGCCACGCCTGCTGCAACCAGGCTGCCCCGAACCGCACCACGAAGACGCGCTGCACCCCAGGTGCACCGGGCATACGACGTGCGGAGGAGATACGCGCATGGAATCTACCCCGACATCTGACCGGTCGATCGACGGCGTTTCGATCCGGAGGCGCGACGTGTCCGGCCTGCTGCTGGCCTCTGCCGTGCTGTCCTGCCTGCCTGCAGCGGGCCGCGCGCAGGGGCTGGCAGGGATCTCCGGCGCGGACCAGGTCGGAGCGCTGCGCGCCGCGCTCAGCCAGGGCGCCTCGACCGCGGTGTCGCTGCTCGGTGCCGCGAACGGATTCTGGAACAACCCGCAGGTGAAGATCCCGCTGCCCGACACGCTGGAACGGCTGCGCAGCCCGGCGCGCCTGCTCGGCATGGGTGGCCAGTTCGATGAACTGCACCAGTCGATCAACCGCGCTGCCGAGGCGGCCGTGCCGCAGTCGATCTCGCTGCTGCAGTCGGCGATCAAGTCGATGAGCGTCCAGGACGCGCAGGGCATCCTGACCGGCGGGCCGACCGCCGCGACCGACCATTTCCGCAAGGTGACCAGCGGCGAACTGTTCAACCGCTTCCTGCCGGTGGTGGCGAAGGCGACCGAGAAAGTCGGCCTCGCGCAGCAGTACAACCAGATCGCCGAGCGCGGCGCCTCGCTCGGCATCGTCGATGCGAAGCAGGCGAAGCTCGAACCCTACGTCACGAACAAGGCGCTCGACGGCCTGTACTTCATGATCGGCGAGGAAGAGAAGAAGATCCGCGCCAACCCGGTCGGCGCAGCGTCCGATATCGTGCGACGGGTCTTCGGGACGATCGGACGATAGTCTGGGCGCGCCCGTCGGCCAGTGCGACCGGCGGGCGCGCTGATGCAGTTCAGTCCTCGCGCTGCCCCATCAGGTGCCGGTGCAGCGGCACTACGCCGGCGAATACGGCGGCAAGGCCGCTGACGAAAGCGATGTCGTACAGCAGCGTGAGGCCGTCGGCGTTGTGTACGGCAGCGCCGGCCAGGCAGGCGAGGGCCACCACGAACAGCGCTGCCGCTGCGAGCCGGCGCAGCCATGGGCGGCCCGTCTCGTCGGCGGAGGTCCCGCGAAGCAGGCCGCCCATCAGCGCGACCGCGACAGCCGCGACAAAGCCGAGCACGTAGCCCGACGCGAGTTCATAGGCGGCGGCGCCGACCCCTGTCGATGCGGACCCGGCGGCGCCCAACCCGAGTGCATCGTGGGCGAAGTCGGTCAGCGTGAGGGCTCCGAACCACGCAAACAGAGCGGCCACGCCGAGCATGCGCTTCGGATCCTGCAGCAGGGCAGGGGCGGTGGGCTGCAGGTGCAGCGCATCGGGTCGTACGGTGGTCATGGATCCTCCTCCGGTCATGGAAAGGGGACGTTCCCCGTTGCATGGACCGAAGCACCGTGCGTTTGGTTCCCGGGCGTCCGGGCAACGACTTCACAGAGGTCGCTGCCCGGACACGCGTGCGGGAGCCGGAGGGATGAACCCCCGTCGTCAGGCGGTCGCCTCGACGCTTGCCTTCGACTTCGCGCGCTTGCGCTCGTGCTCGAGCAGGTGGCGCTTGCGCACGCGGATGGACTTCGGCGTGACCTCGACCAGTTCGTCGTCCTCGATGAACTCGACCGCGTATTCCAGCGTGAGCTTGATCGGCGGCACCAGCACGATCGCCTCGTCGGTACCGGAGGCGCGCACGTTGGTCAGCTTCTTGCCCTTCAGCGGGTTGACCACGAGGTCGTTGTCGCGCGAGTGGATGCCGATCACCATCCCTTCGTACAGCTTCTCGCCCGGGCTGACGAACATGCGGCCGCGGTCCTGCAGGTTCCACAGTGCGAACGCGACCGCGTCGCCGGTGTCCTGCGAGATCAGCACGCCGTTGCGGCGGCCTGCCATGTCGCCCTTCAACGGGGCGTAGTCGTCGAACACGTGGCTCATCAGGCCGGTGCCGCGGGTCAGGTTCATGAACTCACCCTGGAACCCGATCAGCCCGCGCGCGGGCACGCGGTACTCGAGCCGTACGCGACCGCGGCCGTCAGGGACCATGTCCTGCAGGTCGGCCCGGCGCTGCCCGAGCGCTTCCATCACGCCGCCCTGGTGTGCATCCTCGACATCGACGGTCAGCAGCTCGTACGGCTCGCAGGTGACGCCATCGATCGTGCGGGTGATCACCCGCGGCCTGCCCACGGCGAGCTCGTAGCCCTCGCGTCGCATGTTCTCGATCAGGATGGTCAGGTGCAGCTCGCCGCGACCGGACACCAGGAACACGTCGGTGTCGCCGGTCTCGTCGACGCGCAGCGCCATGTTGGTGAGCAGCTCCTTGTGCAGACGCTCGCGGATCTGCCGGCTGGTGACGAACTTGCCTTCGGTGCCGGCCAGCGGCGACGTGTTCACCTGGAAATTCATGGTGAGGGTCGGCTCGTCGACCTTCATCGGCGGCAGCGCCTCGGGGTTCTCGAGGTCGGCGATGGTGGTGCCGATCGACAGCTCGTCGATGCCCGACACCAGCACGATGTCCCCGGCCATCGCATCGGTCATCTGGACCCGTTCGAGGCCCTGGAAGCCGAGCACCTGGTTGATGCGCGCCTTGCGCGGGGCGGCATCGCCGTGGAGGACCATCACGTCCATGGCCGGGCGCAGCTTGCCCCGGCGGATGCGGCCCACGCCGATGCGGCCGACGTAGCTGGAGTAGTCGAGCGCGCTCACCTGGAGCTGCAGCGGGCCTTCGGTGTCCTCGGCCGGCGGCGCGGGGACGCGCTCGAGCACGGTCTGCAGCAGCGGCTTGAGGTCGGTGCCCGGCTGCTTCCAGTCGAGCGTCGCCCAGCCCTGCAGCGCCGAGGCGTAGACGACGGGGAAGTCGAGCTGCTCTTCGGTGGCGCCCAGCTTGTCGAACAGGTCGAACGTGTGGTCGACCACCCAGTCCGGGCGCGCGCCGTCGCGGTCCACCTTGTTGACGACGACGATGGGCTTGAGCCCCAGCGCGAGCGCCTTCTTGGTGACGAAGCGGGTCTGCGGCATCGGCCCTTCGACTGCGTCGACGAGCAGCAGTACGCCGTCGACCATGCCGAGGACCCGTTCGACCTCGCCGCCGAAGTCGGCATGGCCGGGGGTGTCGACGATGTTGATGTGGACGCCTTCGAAATCGAGCGCGCAGTTCTTCGCGAGGATGGTGATCCCGCGTTCCTTTTCGAGGTCGTTCGAGTCCATCACCCGCTCGGCCACTTTTTCGTGGGCGGCGAAGGTGCCGGACTGTCGTAGCATCTTGTCGACCAGCGTGGTCTTGCCGTGGTCGACGTGGGCGATGATCGCGATGTTTCTGAGCGCGCGGGACATGGGGGTGGCGTCCTGGGGTTGCGTCCGACAGTGGCAGGGATCCGCACCGCTCGTGGCGGTGTCGGACGGCCGTGAGGCGTGATTACCGCACGGCGTCGGCGAGGGTTCTCGCCGACAAAAACCCGCAAGTCTAGCACGGCCGTCCGGGGAATCCTCGCAATCCCCTTTCCCAGCGGCCGACCCAGCCATTACACTCGGCGATCCTCCTGTCGAGCCGTGCCGACCGATGCCCCGCCTCTCCCTCGAAGAACTGACCGAACTGGCCGTCGCCACCCTGGTGAAGGCGGGTGCGGCGCCATCGCAGGCAGCCGCCACCGCGCGGGCCCTGGTGGCCGCGGACCGCGATGACCTCGCCACCCACGGCGTGTCGCGCATCCCGCTCTACGTCGATCACCTCGCCACCGCGCGGGTGGATGGCAGCGCGCGTCCGGCCGTGGTGCGCGAGCGTGGCGGCAGCTGCCTGGTCGACGTGGGCGGCGGGCTCGCCTACGAGGCCTGCGAGCTCGGCGTGGCCGAGGCAATCGCACGGGCGCGCAGCCACGGCATCTCGCTGGTGGCGCTCACCGACAGCCATCACTACGGCGCCGCCGTGTACCACCTCGAGCCGATCGCCGCCGCCGGCATGATCGGCCTTGCGCTGACCAACTCGCCCGGTGCGATCAACGCCTGGGGCGGTCGCCGCCCGGTGTTCGGCACCAACCCGATTGCTGCGGCCTTCCCGCGCGAGGGCCGACCGCCGGTACTGATCGACCTGTCGCTGACCGAGGTCACCCGCGGCAAGATCATGATCGCCGCCAAGGAAGGGCGGCCGATCCCCGAGGGCTGGGCAGTCGACAAGGACGGCCGGCCGACCACCGATGCGAAGGCCGCGCTGACCGGCAGCCTGTTCGCGATCGGCGGTGCGAAGGGGGCGATGCTCGCGATGATGGTCGAGCTGCTCTGCTGCGGCCTGACCGGCGCGGCGCTCGCGTTCGAGAACGACTCCTACTTCGAGCCTGGCAACAAGCCGCGCATCGGGCATCTGCTGATCGCGATCGACCCCGGTTCGACCGCCGGTCACGCCGTGTACTACGAGCGCGTCGAGGCGCTGGTCGCGGCGATGCTCGCCGATCCCGGTGTGCGCCTGCCTGGCGACCGGCGCCACGCGGCCCGCATCCGGGCAGCCGCCGAAGGGGTCGACATCCCCGACCCGCTTTACCGACAATTGCAGCAACTGGCCGGGCGCGCCTGAGCGCAGCCCGCTTCAACGACCGCGAATGGAACCGACATGACCGACAAGACGCTGGCGCTCACCGTCAACGGCAGCGCGCACACGGTGCAGTGCGACCCCGACACGCCGCTGCTCTACATCCTGCGCAATGACCTCGCCCTGAAGGGCGCGCGCTACGGCTGCGGCCAGGGCCAGTGCGGTGCGTGCACGGTGCTGGTCGATGGCCAGCCGGTGCAGTCGTGCAACGTTCCGGTGTCCGACTTCGCCGGCCGGTCGATCACCACGATCGAGGGGCTGGGCAGCGCCGAGGCGCCGCACCCGCTGCAGCAGGCGTTCATCGACGAGCAGGCGGCGCAGTGCGGCTACTGCGTGACCGGCATCGTGATGAGCGCGAAGGCGCTGCTCGACCGCAACCCGAAGCCGACCCGGGCCGAGATCACCGCCGCGCTGCGTGACAACCTGTGCCGCTGCGGCACCCATGCCCGGATCATCCGCGCGGTCGAGCGTGCCGCCGCCGCGATGGCGGCCTGAACCGACCTTACGAGGCCCAGAACGATGTCGCGTACCAACGAATCCTCCCCGCTGCCCGGCAGCCTGTCGGTCAACCCGATCCTCGACAAGTGGGTCCGGCTGGTGCCGGGCAGTGCCGGACCGTCCTCCCATGGCGTCACCGTGTCCCCCGGCAAGGTGGACATCGGCCAGGGCATCTCGACCGCGCTTGCCCAGATCGCCGCCGACGAACTCGACGTCTCGCTGTCGCGCATCGTGATGAAGCCGGCGGCCACCGACACCTCGCCCAACGAGGAGATGACCTCCAGCAGCCTGTCGATCGAGCACAGCGGCATCGCGATCCGCTTCGTCTGCGCCGAGATCCGCGGCACGCTGCTGCAGAAGGCGGCGCAGAAGCTGGGCGTCAGCGCCGAGCGGCTGACCATCGAGGACGGCACGATCAGCGCCGAGGGCGCCGGCAGCGTCACCTACTGGGACCTGCTCGAGCCGGGCCTGTTCCAGCGCGCGGCGACCGCCCAGTTCCGTCCGAAGGCGGCCGAGGAGTTCCGGCTGATCGGCACCGACGTACCGCGCCTGGACATCCCTGCGAAGGTCACCGGCCGGCCGAGCTACGTGCACGACATGGTGCTGCCGGGCATGCTGCACGCTCGGGTGGTGCGCCCGCCGAGCTACGAGGCACGGCTGTTGTCCATCGATGACGAGGCCGCCGTGCGCGCGATGCCCGGGCTGGTCGAACTGGTGCGCGACGGCAGTTTCCTGGCGGTGGTCTGCGAGCGCGAGGAGCAGGCCATCCGCGCGGCACGCGCGTTGCGTAACCGCGCGAAGTGGGATGACCGCACGAACCTGCCCGACCAGGGCGCGGTGTACGAACACCTGAAGACGTTGCCCAAGACGGTGCACGTGGTGCACGAGAAGGCCGACGAGGCCGCCCGGGCGAAGTCGGTGAAGACGCTCAAGGCGGCGTTCACCAAGCCGTACATCGCGCATGCATCGATCGGCCCCTCCTGCGCGGTGGCCGTCTGGAACGACGGCAAGCCGGAGATCTGGTCGCACAGCCAGGGCATCTTCCCGCTGCGCGTCGACCTTTCCAAGTCGCTGCGCATGCCCGAGGCGGACATCACCGTCCACCATGCCGAAGGCGCGGGCTGCTACGGCCACAACGGCGCCGACGACGCGGCGCTCGACGCGGCGCTGGTCGCGCGCGCGGTGCCCGGGCGCCCGGTCAAGCTGCAGTGGTCGCGCGAGGACGAGTTCCAGTGGGAGCCCTTCGGCCCGGCGATGAGCGTCGAGGTCACGGCCTCGATCGACGCCGGCGGCAACATCGTCGACTGGACCCATGAACTCTGGAGCAACACGCAGAGCACGCGGCCGGGCCGCCAGCCGGAGGGCACCTGGCTGATGGCGGGCTGGCACCTGGCCGATCCGCTGCCCAAGCCGCCGCCGCGGATGATCCCGCTCGCCGGCGGCGGCGGCAGCGACCGCAACGCCGTACCGCTGTACGACCTGCCCAACTCGAAGGTGATCCACCACTTCATCACCGAGATGCCGGTGCGCGTGTCGGCACTGCGCTCGCTGGGCGCCTTCGCCAACGTGTTCGCGATCGAGACCTTCATGGACGAGCTGGCAGAGGCGGCCGGTGTCGATCCGGTCGAGTACCGGCTGCGCCACATGAAGGACCCGCGCGCCCGCGCGGTGATCGAGGCGGCGGCCGACCGCGCCGGCTGGACGTCGCGCAAGGCCTCCGACGGCACGACCGGCATGGGTATCGCATTCGCCCAGTACAAGAACAAGCAGTCCTACTGCGCGGTGGTCGCCGAGGTCTCGCTCGAGGAAGAGCTGCGCGTGACCCGCTGCGTGGCGGCGGTCGAGGCCGGCCTGGCGATCAACCCCGACGGGATCATCAACCAGACCGAGGGTGGCGTGATCCAGGCGGTGTCGTGGACGCTCAAGGAGGCGGTGCCGTTCGATCCGTCCGGCGTGCGCTGCATGACCTGGGACGACTACCCGATCCTGCGCTTCGACGAGGTCCCGGAAGTCGACGTCGTGCTGATCGACCGGCCGGACCAGAAGTCGCTGGGCGCCGGGGAGGCAGCGCAGGGCCCCACCGGCGCGGCGATCGCCAACGCGCTCGCGCATGCGGCCGGGGTGCGCGTGCGCAACCTGCCGCTGACGAAGGACCAGATCGCGAAAGCGCTGCTCTGATGCCGGCGGTGCTGCCGGTCCTTCGGCATGCTGCCGCGGGGGCGCGATGATCGGGCACGTGCTGGGCCGGCTGCTCAACCTGCCGGCCCTGTTCCGCTACCTGCGCGAGCACCGTGCAGACCGTTCGGTGTGGGATCCCGCCGAAGACCTGGAACTGCAGCTCTACGGCGCGATCTTCGGCAACAACTTCCTTCACTACGGCTACTTCCGCGAGATCCCCGCCAGCGCCGAGGAGATCAGTCTTGCCGACGTGAGCCGGGCGATGGACGACTATGCGTCGCTGCTGGTCGACCGGGTGAAGCCGGGCGAACGCGTGCTGGACGTCGGCTGCGGCATGGGCGGGCTGCTCAACCGCCTCGACCGTGCCGGGGCGAAGCCGACCGGGGTTACGCCTAACCGGGCGCATGCCCGGCACATCCGTGCCACCTGGCCGCACATCCCGCTGCTCGAAAGCCCGCTTGAGCAGGTCAATGCCGGGTCCATCGACCCCAAGTTCGACGCGGTGGTCAATGCCGAGTCGTTCCAGTACATCGACCTCGAGGCGGGGCTGGCGAAGGTGAAGGCGCTGCTGGCACCGGGCGGCCGCTGGATCGTCATCGACTACTACCGGCTGCAGCCCGGCGCGAAGAACCGCTCCGGCCATGTGCTGTCCGACTTCGAGGCTGCGCTGGCGCGCCACGGGCTGGCGATCACCGAGCGGGTCGATGTCACCGACAACGTGGTGCCCAGCCTTGCTTACGGCCGAATGCTGGCCACGCGCTTCGCCCTGCCGATGGCCCGCTTCGGCGCCGACAAGCTGTTCCTGAAGCAGCGGCTGCTCGGCTACCTGTTTGCCGACCGGCTGAAGGCGAAGCTCGACGGCGTGCGGCTGGACACGCTCGATCCCGACGTCTTCCGGCGCGAGAAGCGTTACCTGCTGTTCACGATCCGGCCGGTCGAAGGCTGAGCGGACCGGCCGCGGCACGCGATCCGGTCGACGCCCGCACCGGCTAACATCCGGCTTTCGTCCACGAAGGAGAAGGCCGGTGCCAGCGTCGCTTCCGCAGTTCGCCCCCGGGGGCTACCGATTCGTCCCGGGTCCGTTCCAGTACTCGGCCGGCGTGGCCGCCGAGCCCGGCTTCGAGATCGTGCGCGCGCGCTTCATGCGACCGGTGGCGCTGGCCGAGGGCTTCGCGGCGATCGAGCGGCACCTGGCATCGGTGGGGCGCCCGACGGCGGCGTTCTGCCAGTGCGAGCTGCGTTCGCCGGCGCCGTTCACCGAGGAGGGCTTCGTCTCGTTCAACCGCACGTATGTCGGTACGCTGGAGCGCTGGGGACTGATCCGTGACGGGGTGAACCCGGTCGCGCGCAGCAACGTCTGCCCGGAAGTCGACAAGCCGCCGGTGCCCAGCCTGTTCGCCTTCTCCTACACCGTGCCCTCGGCCGATGCGCCGCCGACCTTTGTCGTCGCCGGCAGTGCCGAAGCCCCCGAGGGCAAGGGCCACTACGAGAGTCACATCGTCCGCCGCGGCGAGACCGCGCCCGACGCCATCGTCGAGAAGGCGCGCTGGGTGCTGGGCGAGATGGAGCGGCGGATGGCCGCGCTCGGCTTCGCCTGGGCGGACATCACCGGCGCCCAGCTCTACACGATCCATGACCCGCATCCGTTCCTGGCCTCCGAACTCGTCCGGCGCGGTGCGGTACGTGCGGGCCTGACCTGGCACTGGGTGCGCCCGCCGGTGGTGGACCTCGAGTATGAGATGGACGTGCGCGGCGTCCGCCGGGAACTCGTGCTGGACGCTGGCTGAGCCAGTGCGGGCCCGGGCGCCCGCAGGGCTCAGTGAGGCAGGGCCTGCCTCATCCGCGGCCGCCCCGCCGGACCTGTGCGGCATCGGCAGTGCGGTCCTTTTCATGCTCGGCGGCGAGCACGGACAGCAGTCGTGCGAGTGTTTCGCGGTCCGTCTTGCCCAGCGGCTCCAGCAGCCTGGCCTGCTCGGCGAAGTGGCGTTCGATCACCCGGTTGGCCAGCTTCATCCCTTTCGGCGTGAGGCGCACCGCGCTCGACCGTGCATCGAGCGGGTCCGGCTCTCGCGCCACCCAGCCCATCGCCTCGGCGCGTGCGATCCGGTTGGTGATCGCGCCCGAGGTGAGCAGCGCCTGCCGGTACAGCGCAGTCGGCGTCAGGCGGTAGGGCGGCCCCTGGCGCAGCAGCGCGCCGAGCACCGCAAACGTTTCCCAGGTGAGGTCGTACTCGGCGAGCCATTCGTCCGCGCGGCGCTGGAAGATGCGCGCGAGCCGGGTGATGCGCCCGATCACCTCGGTCGGGGCCGGATCGAGGTCGGACCGGCTCGAACGCCACTGGGCGACGAATCGCCCGACGGCATCATCCGCGCATTGTCTTGACATTGAGATAACTCGAGGATACGTTTGCTCTTGGAATGCCGCGATTATATGCGGCAAAGCAGGCCACCCGAGGAGGACACCCATGAAGCAGCAGCGCATCAGCTACGTGCCGTTCGAACAGATCCAGGACCCGCGCATGCGCGCCGAGCTCGAGCGCTGCGCAAGCGACGGCACGCCGCGCCCGGAGAGTTCGGCGGTGCGCGCGCACGTGCCCGAGTGCTTCTGGTTCTTCGCCGACTCCTGGGAGAAGATCTTCCGCAATGGCGTCGTCGAGCACGCGATCAAGGAACTGTGCCGCGTCTACGTGTCGCGCTCGGTGATCTGCGAGTTCTGCGGCAACCAGCGCTCGATCAAGGGTGCCGCCGAGGGGCTGACCGAAGCCAAGTACGACGACCTGATCAACTTCGAGAAGTCCACGAAGTACGACGCGCGCCAGAAGGCCGCGCTCGCCTATGCCGAGGCGATCGTCTGGCGGCTCGATACCGACGATGCCTTCTGGGAGCGCATGCATTCGAACTTCAGCGAGCCTGAACTGGTCGAGCTCGGCTGCGCGATCGGCCTGACCTACGGCCAGCAGAGCTGGCTGCGACTGCTCAACATCGAGCACCACCAGTACCTCGCCGGCACCGATGGTTCGATGGCGCCCGGGTTCGAGACTGCCGAGGCGCTCGCCCAGTCGAAATCCTCGCCCGAGTACTGGGCGGCGCGCCGGGCCGAGCGGGCGGGCGCGGGCCCGCTGTCCTGATCGACGGCGGCCCTGGCGGTACTGTCGCCTGCCGCCAGGGCCATCAGCCGGGCCACTGACTTCGTTCGCCGGAGCCCGTAACATCAGGGCCCGGGCCGGGCGGCCGCCGATGGCTGCACCACGATGCCCGGCAGCGTGACGATGGAGCGAGCGAGCGTGAAGATCTTCGTGTTGGGGGCCGGCGCGATCGGCGGCTATTACGGTGGGCGGCTGGTCGAGGCCGGGGCGGATGTCACCTTCCTGGTGCGTGAACGCCGCCATGCGCAGCTGGCGCGCGATGGGCTGGTCATCGAGAGCCCGGCCTTCGGCGATGCACGCCTGCAGGTGAAGGCGGTGACCCGCATCGAACCGGGCGCACACTGGGACCTCGTGCTGCTGACCAGCAAGGCCTACGACCTCGACGACGCCATCGAGGCGATCCGGCCGGCGGTGGGTCCGGCCACCGCCATCCTGCCGCTGCTCAACGGCTATTCGCACATCGACCGGCTGGTCCAGGCGTTCGGCGAGGACCGGGTCATCGGCGGGCTGGCGAAGATCCAGGCCACGCTCACGGCCGAGGGCGTGGTCAGGCACCTGAGCGACTGGCGCTACATCACCTTCGGCGAACTGGACGGGCGTACCTCCGACCGCGTCGTGCAGCTCAAGGCGCTGTTCGATCGCACCTCGGTGCTCGCCAGCGTCTCCGCCGACATCCGCCAGGACCTCTGGATCAAGCTGGTCCACCTGTCGACCGTGGCCGGCATGACCTGCCTGATGCGCGGCAACGTCGGCGAGATCGCGCGCGCCCCCGACGGCACCCGGCTGCTCAACGCCTTCTTCGACCTCAACCTGGCGATCGCCCGGCATGCCGGCTGCACGCCCCGGCAGGCCTTCATCGACGAGTTCCGTACGCTGTTCTCCAACCGAGAGGCCGCCTACAGTGCATCGATGGCGCGCGACATCGAGCGGGGCGGACCGATCGAGGCGGCGCACATCCTGGGCTTCATGCTCGAGCGCTGCCGCGCGGCCGGGCTGGACGATACGTTGCACACGGTCGCCTACACCCACTGCTGCACGTACGAGGCCCGGCGCGCGGCCGGCAGGCTGCCCTGACCGTGCGGTCGTGGCAGCGCAGGGCGCCGCCAGGGGCGTGCCGATGACCGTGCCCTACGATCCGATCTTCGCCGACGGCCCCGGCACCGGCCTTGCGCACCCCGATTCATGGTGGGTGCATACCGCTGGGCCGCTGCCGCCGGACGATGGGCCGGCGCCGGCGGCACTGGACACCGAGGTCGCGGTGATCGGCGGCGGCTACACCGGACTGTCGACCGCGCTGCACCTGGCGCGCCGAGGGCGGCGGGTGGTCGTGCTCGAGGCGAACCGTCCCGGCTGGGGATGCAGCGGCCGCAATGGCGGCTTCGCGCGCATGGCCTTCGGGCGACTGTCGTTCGGTGACATGGTCGGCAGGTTCGGGCTGCCCGCCGCGAAGGTGCTGTTCCGCCAGGCGATGGCCTCACTCGACAACGTCCGCCAGATGATCCACGACGGCGGCATCGATTGCGAGGCCTCCGAGGCCGGCCACCTGAAGATCGCGCCGAAGCCGGGGCGCGCGGCGGCGCTGCAGGCCGAGGCACGGCTGATGCAGCGCGAACTCGATTACCCGGCCGAGTTCATCGATGCCCGCACGTTGCAGCGGGACCACCTCGGCGGTGCCCAGTCGCACGGCGCGCTGCGCGTGCCGGATGCACTGGCGCTGCATCCGCTGAAGCTGGCCGCCGGGGTGCTGCGCATGGCGCGTGGCGCGGGCGCCACCGTGTACTCCGCCAGCCCGGTGGTCGGCTGGCGCAAGGAAGGGGCCACGCATGTGCTGTCCACGCCGCACGGCACGGTGCGCGCGGCACACGTGGTGGTCGGCACGAACGGATACACCGCGCCCGGGCTGCATCCGGAACTGAAGGCAGTGATGATGCCGATCCTGTCGCACATCATCGTCACGCGGCCGATGACCGACGCGGAAGTCGCGAGCTCGAACTTCGTCACCGGCCATGTGCTGACCGATGCGCGCAAGCTGATGTTCTACTGGCGGCGGCTGCCGGACCGGCGCATCCTGTTCGGTGGCCGCGGCCTGATCGCGGACACCCCGGGCCGCACGGCCGACCATCGACGCTACCTGTACCGTGAACTGATCGCCAAGTACCCCTCGCTCGACGGCATCGCCATCGAGCACGACTGGCACGGCTGGGTCGCGTTCACCCGCGACTTCCTGCCACGCATCCGCTGCGCGGCCGATGACCCGACCGTCCACTACGCGGTTGGCTACCAGGGCAGCGGCGTGTCGCTGTCGCTGTACGCCGGGCGGCTGATTGCCGCGCGCATCGACGGCGACGGGTCCGAGCCGGAGATCGAGGCGGCCCGGCATCCGGTGCGTCCGTTTCCGATGCACCGCCTGATGCGCATCCCGCAGCGCGCGCTGTTCCACTGGTACCGCTTCCTGGACAGCCGGCCCTGATCGCGGCGGGCCGGCTGTCACGCCGGGCAGGGTCAGCGCCGCGCGGGTCCGCGTGCAGCGGACCCGGAGGTCGCTCAGGTCAGGGCAACGGCCAGCCGATCCACTCGCAGACGCCGCGTCCCATGATCCACTCCTTGTCCTGCGCGGACAGCCAGGGGATCTCGTCCACGAACATCGTCACGTGCTGCCGGTAGGGGATCGGCGAGCGCGACAGGTCGGTGCCCCAGAACAGCCGCTGCGGACCGAAAGCGTCGTAGGCGCGCTGCAGGTAGCCATGCAGTGAACGGTACGGGTAGCTGTCGTTCGTGTAGCAGGGCAGGGCGCTCGCCTTCGCGGCAACGTTCGGCCGCTTCGCGATCGCCAGCAGCTTGTCGAATTCGGCGAAGGCCTCGGCATCGCGCTGCCGGCTGTTCAGCCCGAGGTGGTCCATGACCAGCTTCAGGCCGGGATGGCGCTCTGCGACCTTGTCGATCTGCGGCACCAGGCGGTGCGGCACCAGCACGTAGATCGGCACGCCGGCCGCCTCGGCCTCGCCCCAGACCCAGTCCATGTGGCCTTCGGTGAGCAGCGCCTCGAGCATCGGCAGGTGGAAGGTGAAGCGAAGACCCAGCATGCCCGGCTGCCGGCGCCAGGCGGCGAGCGATCCGCGCGCGGCCGGGTCCTGCGGGTCGATGCGTCCCATGGTCGCGAAGCGGGTCGGGTGGGCCAGGTGCGCGGCGATGGCCAGGTCGTTGCGGTCGCCCTCCCAGGATGGCGGCACGATGACCACCCGGTCGACCCCGGCTTCGTCCATCTCGCGCAGCAGGTCGGTGTGGTCGAGCGGGACCGGTCGCTGGGCCTCCGCCCGCTTCGGCCAGGGGCGCTGCGGCGTGTCCGCACCCCAGATGTGTACCTGTGAATCGACGATCAGCATCCTGCGTTCCTCCGGGTCGCCCCTGTCGGGCGGTCGTTGTCGTTCGTTCGTACGGGGCGCCTCACGCGCCGCGCTTCATCCAGCGCACCGGGAGGGTCACCGCATCGGCGCCGCCCATGCCCTCCTTCGACGCCTCGTCGAAGACGTCCAGCGCCCGTTGCGTCACCGGCAGCGTGGTGCCGAGCGAGGCGGCCTCATCGATCATGGTCTGCAGGTCCTTGCGGATCAGGTCGACGTCGAAGGTGACCGGCCCGGCGTCTCCACCGCCCATCACGCGCGCGACGGTGGCGCCACGTACCTTGAGCACGTTCGGTCCCCCCGAGGTGTCGGCGATGATGTCCATGACGCGCTCCGGCGGCAGGCCCAGCGGCCTGATCAGCGCCAGCGCCTCGCCCAGCGCCTGCCAGTAGACCAGCAGCGGCAGGTTGATCGCCAGCTTCATGCTGGCTCCTGCCCCCGCGGGACCGATGTGCTCGACGCGCCGGCAGAGCTGCTCGAGGAGCGGCTTCGCGGCCGCGAAATCCTCCGCGCTGCCGCCGGCGAAACCGAGCAGCTTGCCGTCGCGCGCCGGGCCGGTGGTGCCGCCGACCGGGCACTCGATGACGGCCGCGCCGGTGGCCTTCAGGCGTGACGCCAGGCTGCGCTGGGTCTCGGGGCGCAGGGTGCTCATCTCGATCACCAGCTTGCCCGCGAGCGGACCGGTGGCCGCGCCTGACGGGCCGAAGTAGGTGGCCTCGACGGCCTTCGCGTCGGCGACGATGCTGAGGACGGCATCGCTGGCTTCGGCCAGTGCGCGCGGCGTGGCACAGGGCTTCGCGCCCGCCGCGGCGAGGGCCTGAGCCTTCTCCGGCGAGCGGTTCCAGACGAACACTTCATGGCCGAGGCCGAGCAGGCGGGTCGCGATCGCCGCGCCCATGCGGCCGATACCGAGGATTCCGATCTTCAAGGCACTGCCTCCTGGAGTGAAAGACCGCGAACTTGACACCGCCGGAGCCTGCCGTCAATTTAGCCGCATGCAGCCCGCCGACCGGCAGGCAGGGATGCGGCGCGGATGCGGGCCGTCCAGTGCCGCGCGCAGGAGGATTCCGATGGCAGACAGGGCAGGCGCCGCACCCGCGGCGACGGGGCAGCAGGCGCCGGGTACGGGGGCGGTGCTGCGCGACGGCATGCACTGCGAGTTCGACGTCCCGATCCCGATGGACGACGGGCTCGTGCTGCGCGCCGACGTGTTCCGGCCGCCGGGACCCGGGCGCTGGCCGGTGCTGCTGACCTGTGGGCCGTATGCCAAGGGCCTCGCGTTCCAGGAGGGGTACCCGAGCGCCTGGCAGCGGATGGTCGCGGAGCATCCCGACGTGGCCCATGGCTCCAGCAACCGCTACCAGAACTGGGAGGTGGTCGATCCCGAGAAATGGGTGCCCGAAGGCTATGCCTGCGTGCGCGTCGATTCCCGCGGCTGTGGTCGTTCGCCCGGTTTCATCGAACCGTTCTCCCCGCGCGAGACGCGCGACTTCCACGAGTGCATCGAGTGGGCCGGCGTGCAGCCCTGGTCCACCGGCAAGGTCGGGCTCAGCGGCGTGTCCTACTTCGGCATCAACCAGTGGCACGTCGCCTCCCTGCAGCCACCACACCTGGCTGCGATGTGCATCTGGGAGGGCGCGGCCGACTGGTACCGCGACATGACCCACCATGGCGGCATCCTGTCGACGTTCTGGGCGAACTGGTACGACATGCAGGTGAAGACCGTCCAGCACGGGCTGGGCGAGCGCGGTACGCGCAGCCGCGTGACCGGCGCGCTGGTCTGCGGCGACGAGACGCTGTCCGACGCTGAACTGGCGGCCAACCGCTGCAGCTTCGGCGACGAGATCCTCGCTCATCCGTTCGACGATGACTGGCACCGGGCGCGCTCGCCGCGCTGGGACCGGATCACCGTGCCGTTCCTGTCCGCGGCGAACTGGGGCGGCCAGGGGCTGCATCCGCGCGGCAACTTCGAGGGCTTCACGCAGGCGGCGTCGACGCAGAAGTGGCTCGAGGCGCACGGCCTGGAGCACTGGACCCACTTCTACACCGACTACGGCCGGCGCCTTCAGCTGCGCTTCTTCGACCACTTCCTGAAGGGTATCGACAACGGGCAGGACCGTGCGCCGCCCGTGCTGCTGCAGGTGCGCCACGTCGACCGTTTCGTGGAGCGCGCCGAGCAGGAGTGGCCGATCGCGCGCACCCGCTGGACGAAGCTGTACCTCGACCCGGCAGCCGGCACGCTGGGCGACCGGACGCCGGCCACGGAAGTGGCCTGCACCTTCGATGCGATGGGCGATGGCGTCACCTTCCTCGCCCCGCCCTGCGAGCGCGAGACCGAGGTGACCGGGCCGATTTCGCTGCACCTCTGGGTGTCGTCGAGCACCACCGATGCCGACCTGTTCGTGGTGTTCAGGGTGTTCACCCCAGACCTGCGCGAGGTCGTCTTCATGGGGGCGATCGATCCGCACACGCCGGTGGCCCAGGGCTGGCTGCGTGCCTCGCACCGGGCACTGGACCCGGAGCGGTCGACCGAATGGCGGCCGTACCATCGGCACGACCGGGCCGAGCCGCTGGTACCCGGCACGCCGGTCGCGCTCGACATCGAACTGTGGCCGACTTCGATCGTGGTGCCGGCCGGGCATCGCCTGGCGCTCACTGTACGCGGACGCGACTACGAGTGGCAGGCCACCACCGGCGCGCGGCTTTCGAACTTCAAGAACGAACTGAAGGGCTGCGGCCCGTTCCTGCACGATGATCCGCGCGACCGGCCCGCTGCCGTGTTCGCCGGCCGCACCACGCTGCATGCCGGGCCCGGCCGCGAAGGCTGGCTGCTGCTGCCGGTGATCGACTGACGTTTTGCCTGCCATCGAACGCTTCGCCACCAAGGACTTCAGATGACCCTCCACCTGTACGGATTCTGGCGCTCGCTCGCCACCTTCCGCGTGCGCATCGCGCTCAACCTCAAGGGCCTGGACTACCGCGAACAGATGATCGACCTGTTCGGCGGCGACCAGCACGAGGCCTCGTTCCGGGCGATCAACCCCATGGGCGCGGTCCCTGCGCTGGTCGAGCCCGGTCACCCGCCGCTGACTCAGTCGATGGCGATCCTCGAGTACCTGGAGGAGGTCTATCCCGATCCGCCGCTGCTGCCGGCCTCTGCGCGTGCCCGTGCCCACGTGCGGGCGCTGGCGATGATCACCGTGGCCGATACCCATCCGCTGATGGTGCCGCGGGTGCGCGGCTACCTGGCCGACGTGCTCTCGCTCGACGAGCCCACCCGGAACGCCTGGCTCGAGCACTGGAGCCGCAGCGCGTTCCTCGCACTGGAGCAGCAGCTCGCCGGCGTGCCCGGCCCGTTCTGCGCCGGGTCGTCGCCCACCATCGCCGACATCTGCCTGGTGGCGCAGATGGTCGGTGCCCGACTGACCGGGTTCGACATGTCTGCCTTTCCCGCCTGCAACCGCATCGTCGACCACTGCCTGCAGCTCGACGCGTTCGCACGGGCCCACCCGCTCAGGCAGCGCGGCGCGCCCGCGCCGAAGTAGGGCGGCTGGCGCTGGCGCCTCAGTTCAGCCGCCGCTGTCCCCCGGCATCGCCGTACCAGTCGAACGGCCTGCCCGACACGTTGGTCATCACCGCCTTGACGCTGAAGTGCGCATCGAACGACTCGGTGCCGAACTCCGAGCCGATGCCGGAGTCCTTCACCCCGCCCCACGGCGAGGCCGGGTCGAGGCGGTGGTGGTCGTTGATCCAGAAGATGCCGCACTCGACGCGACGGGCGATCCGGTGCGCGCGCGCGACGTCGGCGGTGCGCACGCCAGCGGCCAGCCCGTAGGGCGAGTCGTTGGCGATGCGTACCGCCTCGTCCTCGGTGTCGAACGGGATGACCACGGTGACCGGACCGAACACCTCCTCGCGCGCGATGGTCATCGATGGCGTCACGCCGGCGAACACCGTTGGCTCGACGAAGTAGCCGTTGGCGAGCGCGCCCTCGAGGTGGGCCGGGCGGCCGCCGCCCGTCACCGCCCGCGCGCCCTCGCTGCGTGCAAGGTCGACCAGGCCGAGCACGCGCTCGCGCTGGCGGGCGGAGATCACCGGCCCCATCTGGGTTTCCGGCAGCGCCGGGTCGCCGACGCGGATCGCCGCCGCCTTGCGCGCGAGCCGTTCCACGAACTCGTCGTGGATGCTGCGCTGGACGATATGACGCGCGGCGCACACGCAGGTCTGGCCTGCCGCGATGAACGCGCCGAACGCCGCGTAGTTCACCGCCTGCTCGAGGTCGAAGTCGTCGAACACGATGACCGGCGTCTTGCCGCCGAGCTCCATCGTCTGGTGGGCGAAGTGGCGAGCGGCGAGCGCACCGGAGATGCGTCCGGCCTCGGTGCCGCCGGTCAGCACGAACTTGTCGATGCCCGGGTGCTCCGCGAGCGCCTTGCCGGTGGTCGCGCCCAGCCCGGTGACCACGTTGAACACGCCGGCTGGCAGCCCGGCCTCGACGAAGATCTGCGCCAGGCGCAGCGTGGTCAGGGGCGTGTACTCCGAACACTTGACGACCGTGGTGCAGCCGGAGGCGAACACCGGCGCCAGGCTCTTTGCCATGATCATCAGCGGATGGTTGAACGGGGTGCAGTTGCCGACCACGCCGATCGGCGAGCGCTGGGTGTAGCAGAGGTAATCGCCCTCGACCGGGATCACCGCATCGCGGCGCGCCAGCGCGAGGCCGGCGTTGTAACGGAAGAAGTCCGGCAGCCGGGCCAGTTGCGCGCGCGTCTCGGTGATCGGCCGGCCGTTGTTGCGCGTCTCGAGCTGGTACAACTCCTCGAGGTGGGCCTCCAGTGCATCGGCCAGCCGGTTGACCAGCCGTGCGCGCGCTCGCACGGTCATGGTGGCCCACGGGCCGCTGGTGAACGCCCGCCGTGCCGACTGCACCGCCGCGTCGACATCCTCGGCGGTGGCATGGCCGATGCGCGCGATCACCTCGCCGCGCGACGGGTCGAACACGTCGATCAGTTCGGGTGAACTGGCCGGACGCTCCGCGCCGTCGATGAACAGGCCGCGGACCGGGACGGCGGGTGAGGAGGGGCTGAGCGTCGGCATGGCTGACTCGCGAACGGGAAGGATGGGGGCGAAGATAACCCGGGCGACCGCGCACCGGGTCTTGCCCGCAGTCCGGCGAAGCGCGACCATCGTGGCCCGGATCCGGTCGGCAGCACCGACCGGACAACCGCCGACCGGACGGATGTGCCTCGCCCGCGTCCGAAGCCACCCAAACCGCCCAGAGGACCTCCCATGCCCATGATCGACGTGACCGGACAGCCGGTCGAGTACCACCAGTGCGGGCCGGCGTCGGGCGGCGACCTGGTACTCGTGCACTCGCTGCTGACCGACGCCAGCGTGTTCGAAGGCATCGCCCCGGTGTTCGCCCGCACCAGCCGCGTGACCACGATCAACCTGCCGGGTTACGGCGCGAGTGCCGCGCGCCCGCTGGACAGCATCGCCGGCTATGCGGCCTTCCTGCGCCAGGCATTGGACGCGCTCGCGCTGCCCCCGTCCACCGACCTGTTCGGTAACGGCTTTGGTGCATTCGTCGCCACGGTGTTCGCGCTGGACAACCCGGGCCGCATCCGTCGGCTGGTGGTGGCCGACGTCAATGCCGGTTTCCCGGAAGCCGGCCGCATCCCGTTCGGCGTGATGGCTGGCAAGGTCACCGACGGTGGCATGGAAACGGTGCTCGACGCGGCGATCGGCCGCATGTTTCCGGAGGCATTCCAGCAGGCGAACCCGGCGGTGGTCGCCGAGCGCAAGCGGCGGCTCGCGGGCGCCGATCCGGCCGCCTTCGCCCGTGCCTGCCGAGCACTGGCGGCGCTCGACCTGGCCGACCGGCTCCCCTCGCTCGCGACGCCGACCCTGGTGCTCTGCGGCGAACTCGACCGCACCACGCCGCCGGAACTGGCGGAGCAGATGGCCGCGCTGATCCCCGGTGCCCGCTATGCGTCCATCCCCGGCAGCGGTCACTGCCCGATGCTGGAGCAGCCGGAGGCGCTGGTCGCGCTGGTGGAAGGGGCCCTGGCATGAATACGGCCCTGCGCTTCATGGCCGCCCTGGCGCTGTTCTGCGCGGTGGGCCCTGCGCTCGCACAGGCTCCTCAGCAGATGCGCATCCGGGCGACCATCACAGCGATCGACGGCGACGTGCTGTCGCTGAAGTCGCGCGAGGGCACTGCGATGAAGGTGCGCATGACCGAAAGGACGACGGTCGCGACCGCTCGTGCGCTGAAGCTTTCCGACCTGCCGAAGAACGCCTTCGTCGGCGTCACCGCGGTGAAGGGGGCCGACGGCGTGCTGGTCGCGCG
>CANHBC010000054.1 GCA_947458835.1 Betaproteobacteria bacterium
CGCGTCGCCGAGCACCAGCGGCTGGTAGCCGGCGGCGCGCGCGACCGCGGCTGCGGCCTCGAGCGCCGCCTGCGGCCGGGCGACCAGCTGCGTCTGCACGCCGTTCAGGCGGGCGTCCCCGGGCTTGGGTGTCTCCGCCGCCGGCGAACGCAGGAAGGCCAGCACGCTTGCCGGGCCGTCGATGCCATGCTTCGCGAGCACGCGCAGCGCATCGGTCGACGTCGTCGGATCGGCGACCGTTGGTCCCGAGGCGATGGTCTCGAGGGCGTCGCCAGGCACGTCCGAGATGGCGAGCGTGACCACGCGTGCCGGGTGGCAGGCGAGCGCCAGCCGGCCGCCCTTGACCCTCGACAGATGCTTGCGCACGCAGTTCATCTCGCCGATGTCCGCACCCGACTGCAGCAGGGTGCGCGACAGGGCCTGCTTGTCGGCCAGCGTCACCGACGCCGGCGGACAGGACAGCAGCGCCGAACCGCCGCCGGAGATGAGGCACAGCACGAGGTCCTGCGGCCCGAGCCCCGACACCCGGTCGAGCAGTCGGGCGGTGGCGGCTACGCCCGCCGCATCGGGCACCGGATGCGCCGCCTCGACCACCTCGATCCGCTGGCAGGGCAGGGCGTGCCCGTAGCGGGTGATGACCAGTCCCTCGATGCGCTCGAGGTGCGCGGCCCATGCCGCCTCGACCGCGCGCGCCATCGACGCGGCGGCCTTGCCGGCGCCGACCACCACCACGCGACCCTCGCGCGGCAGTGGTGGCAGCGCCGGCGGCACGCAGCGCATCGGATCGGCGGAGGCGACCGCTGCGCGGAACATCTCCCGCAGCAGCTCGCGCGGCGCGACCATCGCCGCGCTCAGGCGACCGGCTTGCCGGCGAGCGCCTCGAGCGCCCGCACCATCGCCGAGTGGTCCCATTTCGCACCGCCCAGCCCGCTGCAGGCACTGAACAGCTCCTGTGCGGTGGCCGTGTTCGGCAGGCTCATGCCCATCGCGCGCGCGCCCGACAGCGCGAGCGACAGGTCCTTCTGGTGCAGCTCGATGCGGAATCCCGGGTCGAACGTGCGCTTGATCATCCGCTCGCCATGCACCTCGAGCACCCGCGAGGCGGCGAAGCCGCCCATCAGCGCCTCGCGCACCTTCGCCGGGTCGGCCCCGGCGCGCGAGGCGAACAGCAGCGCCTCGCCGACCGCCTCGATGTTCAGGGCGACGATGATCTGGTTGCACACCTTGCAGGTCTGCCCGTCGCCCACGGCGCCGACCAGGGTGATGTTCTTTCCCATGAGCTCGAACAGCGGCTTCACCCGTTCGAACACCGAGGCTTTCGCACCGACCATGATGGTGAGCGACGCGGCCTTGGCACCGACCTCTCCGCCGGAGACCGGTGCATCGACGTAGTCACAGCCCTGAGACTCGATGTGCGCGGCGAAGCGCTTGGTCTCGATCGGCGAGATGGAGCTCATGTCGACCACTACCTTCCCGGCCGACAGTCCCTCGGCGACGCCGCCGGGGCCGAACAGCACCTTCTCGACGTCGGGCGTGTCCGGCAGCATCGTGATGATGATGTCCGCGGCGCGCGCCACGGCGGCCGCGTCGGTGCACGCCTTGCCGCCGGCGGCGGTCAGCTCCGCCGGCACGCCGCTGCGGCTGTGCAGGAACAGCGCATGCCCGCCCTTGATGAGGTTGAGTGCCATCGGCCTGCCCATGATGCCCAGGCCCACGAATCCGATGTTCGCCATCGTGCCGTCCTCCGCGTTTCGTCCAGTGCCGGCCGTCGCCGGGTTCATCGCGGCAGCCAGCCCAGGCCGGCCTCGGTACCGGCGAGTGGCCGGTACTCCGCGCTCATCCATCCCGTGTAGCCGAGCCGGTCGACATGGCCGAACAGGAAGGGGAAGTTGATCTCGCCGCTGCCCGGCTCATGGCGGCCGGGCGTGTCTGCGAACTGCATGTGCGCGATGCGCGGCAGCAGCCGCTCGATGGTCGGGGCGAGGTCGCCCTCCATCACCTGCATGTGGTAGATGTCGTATTGCAGGTACAGGTTGTCGCTGCCGGCCTCGTCGAACAGTTCGATCGCCTGCGCCGAGCGGTTCAGGTAGAAGCCCGGCATGTCTCGGGTGTTGATCGGCTCGGAGAGCATGCGCACGCCGGCCGCTCGCGCCTGCTCGGCTGCGTAGTGCAGGTTCGCGACGAAGGTGCTGCGCACGCGCACCGGGTCGGCGCCCGCCGGAGGAATGCCGGCGAGGCAGTTCACCTGCGGGCAGCCGAGCGCGCACGCGTACTCCAGCGCGAGTCCGACGGCATCGCGGAACTCGCCCACGCGCGCCGGGTCGGTGGCGATGCCGCGGTCGCCGGCCTCCCAGTCGCCGGCGGGCAGGTTGAACAGCACCTGCGACAGGCCGTGTTCGCGCAGCAGCCCCGCGATCTCGGTCGCGGGCAGCGCGTACGGGAAGAAATACTCGACGCCGTCGAAGCCTGCGGCGGCGGCGCGCGCGAAGCGCTGCCGGAACGGCACCTCGTTGAACAGGAAGGACAGGTTCGCGGCGAAGCGGGGCATGGGCGGGGCGGATCGAGGGGCGGCAGGACGCCGGCCGGGATTGGATTGTAGCCCCGGCCCTATAATCGGGCGCTCGCGTCCTGCATCGCGGCGACCGCGCGTCCCCCCACGGGCACCACCGCCCGCTTCCGTCCGAAAGGCCTGCCCGATGTTCACCGGCACCGAACGCTACATCGCCACCGACGACCTGAAGATGGCGGTCAATGCCGCGGTCACCCTGCAGCGGCCGCTGCTGATCAAGGGCGAACCCGGCACCGGCAAGACGCTGCTGGCCGAGGAGGTCGCTGCGGCGCTTGGCCGCCCGCTGTTCGAATGGCACGTGAAGTCGACCACCAAGGCCCAGCACGGCCTGTACGAGTACGACGCGGTGTCGCGTCTGCGCGATTCGCAGCTCGGCGAATCGAAGGTGGCGGACATCTCGAACTACATCGTCCGGGGCAAGCTGTGGGAGGCGTTCGAATGCGCCGAGCCTTCGGTGGTGCTGATCGACGAGATCGACAAGGCGGACATCGAGTTCCCCAACGACCTGTTGCGCGAACTCGACCGGATGGAGTTCTACGTGCACGAGACGCGCCAGCTCGTGCGCGCGGCGCAGCGGCCGCTGATCATCATCACCAGCAACAACGAAAAGGAGCTGCCCGACGCCTTCCTGCGCCGCTGCTTCTTCCACTACATCCGCTTCCCGGACCGCGAGACCATGGCGCGCATCGTCGAGGTGCACTTCCCGGGCATCCGGGAGGCGCTGGTGCGCGAGGCGATGGAGGCGTTCTTCGACCTGCGCGAGGTGCCGGGCCTGAAGAAGAAGCCCTCCACCTCCGAGCTGCTCGACTGGCTGAAGCTGCTGATGGCCGAGGAGATCCCGGCCGAGGCGCTGCGCAGCAATGACAACGGGCGGATCCTGCCGCCCCTGCATGGCGCACTGCTCAAGAACGAGCAGGACGTGCACCTGTTCGAGCGGCTGATCTTCATGTCGCGGCGCAAGGGCTGAAGCCGGCGGAAATGGGTGCTGCCACCATCCGCGCGACCGGGTTCGCACCGGTGGTCGATCCGGGCGTGCACACGCTGGTGCTCGGCAGCTTCCCGTCGACCGCATCTCTGGGCGCCGGGCAGTACTACGGTCATCCTCGCAACCAGTTCTGGCGTCTGATGGGTGCGGTGCTGGACGAGCCGCTGGCCGACCTGGCCTATCCCGACCGCCTCGCGCGACTGCTCGCCCACCACGTGGGCCTGTGGGACGTGATCGCCGAATGCGAGCGTGAGGGCAGCCTGGACAGCGCGATCCGCGACGCCGTACCCAGTGCGCTGGAGCCCCTGCTGGACGGTCTGCCGGCCCTGCGCCGGGTGTTCTTCAACGGCGCGACCGCGGGCCGCAGCCGTCGGTGGTTCGATGCGCGCGGGCATGCGACCTTCGTGCTGCCGTCCTCCAGTCCCGCCCTGACGATTCCGTTCGAGTCGAAGCTCGCGCGCTGGCGCACGATCGTGCCCCGCACGGAGGCGCTCCGGTGCTGATCGACTTCCTGTTCGAACTGAAGCAGGCTGGCCTGCCGGTGTCGCTGCGCGAGTTCCTCACGCTGGTCGAGGGGCTGGAGAAGCACGTGGCCTGGGGCAGCATGGACGAGTTCTACTACTTCGCGCGCACCGCGCTGGTGAAGGACGAATCCCACCTCGACCGCTTCGACCGCGTGTTCGGTGCGTACTTCAAGGGCGTGGTGTCGCAGTCGCCCGACCTGCGCACCGCGATCCCGGAGGAATGGCTTCGCCGGCAGGCCGAGAAGCTGCTGACCGACGCGGAGAAGGCGCTGATCGAGTCCATGGGCGGGTGGGACAAGCTGATGGAGACCCTGAAGCAACGGCTCGAGGAACAGAAGGGCCGACACCAGGGCGGATCGAAATGGATCGGCACCGCCGGCACCAGCCCGTTCGGAGCCTATGGCTACAACCCCGAAGGCGTGCGCATCGGGCAGCACGAATCGCGCAACCGCCGCGCGGTCAAGGTCTGGGACCGGCGCGAGTTCCGCAACTTCGACTCCGAGGTCGAACTGGGCACGCGCAACATCAAGGTCGCGCTGCGCCGGCTGCGCCGGTTCGCGCGCGAAGGTGCGGCCGAGGAACTCGACCTGGACGACACCATCCGTTCGACTGCGCGCAATGCCGGGTGGCTCGACCTGAAGCTGGTCCCGGAGCGGCACAACGCGGTGAAGGTGCTGCTCTTCCTGGACGTCGGCGGCTCGATGGACGACTACATCCGGGTGGTCGAGGAACTGTTCTCGGCCGCGCGGGGCGAGTTCAAGCACCTCGAGTATTTCTACTTCCACAACTTCCTCTACGAGTCGGTGTGGAAGGACAACCGGCGGCGCTTCGACGAGCGTACCCGGCTGATGGACGTGCTGCACAAGTTCGGCAGCGACTACAAGCTGGTGATCGTGGGCGACGCGACGATGAGCCCGTACGAGATCCTGCTCGCCGGCGGCAGCGTCGAGCACAACAACGACGAACCCGGCGCTGCCTGGCTGCAGCGGCTGCTCGACGTCTACGCCCACGCGGCCTGGATCAACCCGCAGCCCGAGTCGCGCTGGGAGTACCACGAGTCGATCACGCTCACGCGCAAGCTGATGGGCGACCGGATGTACCCGCTCAGTCTTGAGGGGCTCGACCGGGCGATGCGCTCCCTGGCGCGCTGAGGCCGGCGAGGACGGCGGTGGCGGCCCGCAGGGTCGCCCGGCGACGGTCAGGTCCGGCGCGCGCCGGGGCGCTCCGCAACCTGTGGCGGCGCGACCTTCAGCACTTCCTCGATGGTCGTCTGCCCGGCGGCGACCTTCATCGCGCCGCTGATGCGCAGCGGCTTCATGCCGTCGCGGGAGGCCTGCTCGGTGAGTTCGATCAGGTCGCAGTCGGCCTGGATCACGCGTCGCAGGTTGGGCGTGAGCACCATCATCTCGTAGAGGCCGGCGCGGCCCCGGAACCCGGTCATCCGGCACTCCAGGCAGCCGCGGGCGTGGTAGACGGTGTCGGGCCGGCGCGCCTTCCAGGGCGCCACCAGCAGGTTCCAGGCCTCCTCGTCGAGCGGTCCCGGTTCCTTGCAATGCGGGCACAGCGTGCGGACCAGGCGTTGCGCCATCACGCCGAGCACGGTCGCGTGCAGCAGGTAGGGCGGCACGCCGATGTCCAGCATGCGGGTGATCGCCGATGGCGCATCGTTGGTGTGCAGCGTGGAGAGCACGAGGTGGCCGGTGAGCGAGGCCTGGATCGCCATCTCGGCGGTCTCATGGTCGCGGATCTCGCCGACCATGATGATGTCCGGGTCCTGGCGCAGCAGCGTGCGGATGCCGCTGGCGAAGTCCAGGCCGATGTTGTGCTGCACCTGCATCTGGTTGAACGACGGCTCGACCATCTCGATCGGGTCCTCGACCGTGCACACGTTGACTGCTTCGTTCGCGAGGTGCTTGAGCGTCGAGTACAGCGTGGTCGTCTTGCCCGAACCGGTGGGGCCGGTGACCAGCACGATGCCGTTGGGGCGGGTCACCATCCCGTTCCAGCGCGCGAGATCGTCGTCGGAGAATCCGAGGTCCTTGTAGTCGCGCAGCAGCACCTCGGGGTCGAAGATGCGCATCACGAGCTTCTCGCCGAAGGCGGTGGGCATCGTCGACAGGCGGAGCTCGATCTCCTGGTGGTCAGGCGCGACGGTCTTGATCCGGCCGTCCTGCGGACGCCGCTTCTCGACCACGTCCATGCGGCCGAGCACCTTGATCCGGCTGGTCATCGCCGCCAGCACCGGGGTCGGCACCTGGTAGACCTGGTGCATCACGCCGTCGATCCGGAAGCGGATGTTGCTCACCTCGCGCCGCGGCTCGAGGTGGATGTCGCTCGCGCGCTGCTCGAAGGCGTAATGCATCAGCCAGTCGGTGAGCGAGACGACGTGGGCGTCGTTGGCATCCAGCGAGCCCTTCTTGCCCAACTGCACCAGCTGCTCGAAGTTGGCTAGGTCCGACAGCGCCCCGCCCTGCGCAGCCGACGCACCCTTGACCGAGCGCGCGATCGTGTAGAACTCGACCAGATAGTTGCTGATCTCGGCCGGGCTGGCGATCACCCGCTTCACGTCGCGCTTCAGGATGTGCCGGAGCTCGGGTTCCCATTCGTGGATGAACGGCTCGCATACCGCCAGTGTCACCTCGCGCGGGGTGACCGCGACCGGCAGGATGCGGAAGCGGGTGGCATAGGCGTTCGATACCACCTGCGTCACCCCGGCGAAGTCGATCTTGAACGGGTCGATCTTCAGGTAGGGCAGGCCCGCCTTCGCCGCGAACCACTCGGTGAGGGTGTCCAGGCCGAGCAGCTTGCCGCCCGGTCGCGGATCGCGCCATTTCTGGTCGGCCACGATGGCCAGCGGATGCAGTTCCGACCGGCTGAAGCGCCCGCCGCGGGTCAGCAGCCCCGCCTGCTCGGCATCGATGATCGCATCGGCCAGCAGGTCGGCCGCGACGGCATCGATGCCCACGCGCCGGCCCGGTGGCGTCGCGGCGATCGCCGAGGCGGGCCGGGCTGGTGGCGCCGAGGCAGCCGGAGGGGACTGCGTGGAGTGCACGATGGGTGTGCCTGGGTAGCGGTCGACGGGGCAGGCGCGGCCCGCGGGGTCGCAGGCACGGCAGCCCCTTAACGGCTCCGGCAGCGGCATGCTTGAGCACAGCCAGCTACGGGAGGCCCGCCCGGGGCGCTCCCATTATGCGCGAATCGGGCGCTGCTTCAAGCGCTTGCCACCGAAACTGCAAGCGTGTGCTGCGCGCTGGCGTGCGCGCTCAGGCGTAGTCGACGGTACCCGCCATGGTCTGGCCTCCGCCCGGGCCGCACGCCCAGACCTGGGCGGAGTGGCCATCTTCCGCCGGGATGCCGTTCACGGAGAGCGGGCGTCCGGCAAAGGTCGGGGACAGCGCCCGGTACTCGAACCGGGCCAGCCGGAGGCCCGGCGCCGCATGCGCCTGCGCGAGGTCGAGCAGCAGGGTTGCCTGCAGGGGCCCGTGCACGATCAGCCCCGGATAGCCCTCGGTACCGGTAGCGTACGGCGTGTCGTAGTGGATCCGGTGGCCATTGAACGTGAGCGCCGAATAGCGGAACAGCATCACCTCGTCGGGCAGCCAGTCCCGCGTCCATGCCGGGTCGGCAGGGCCGGGACGTGCTGGTGGAACCGGATCGCCCGGCCGTGCCGCTTCACGGTAGACGATGTCGTGCTCCTCGACGATCGCGGCGCCCGCCGCCGTCGAGATCGAATGGCGCACGGTGACGAACACCAGCGTACCGGTGCGACCGCTCTTGGGCTCGACCGACAGGATTTCGGACACTCGGGTCGCACGCTCGCCCACGCGCAGCGGCGCCCGCCATTCGATCCGGCCACCAGCCCACATCCGGCGCGGCAGCGGAACCGGCGGCAGGAAGTCGCCGCGCTCCGGGTGGCCGTCGCGTGCGATCTGCGAGGCGCGGCGCGCTTCCAGGAAGTACATCCAGTGCCAGGCCGGGGGCAGGGCCATGCCGGACAGGTCTTCGCCAGCATCCCTGTCGAGCGTGGCATGCATCGCGCGCACCGGCCACTCGGTGATCGTGTCGTGTTCCTCACGCTGGCGTCCGACCCAATCGCGGAAGCCTTCGAATCCGTTGCTGGTCATGCGGGTTCCTGTCCTGGTGTGAGTCCGTGTGCTTCGTACACGGCAGTCGCATCGGGGGAGGTGAGATAGGCGACCAGGGCGGCCGCGCCGGACGGGTCTGCGCATCCGGTGAAAAGCCCGGCCGCGTTGCCGAAGTGCTTCTGGATGCCGGCTGGCAGAGGGCCGACCACCTCGATGCCGGGGACCGCCCGCAGTTCGGAGATCTGCTGGACGCCGATCACCGCGTCACCGGCCAGCAGCACCTCGCCGATCAGCCCGCCGGGCCGGGTGACGGTCTTGTGCCGCACTTGCGGGCCGAGGCCGAGCGTGTCGATCAGCCCGGAGAAGTACATGCCGCTGGCACCCTCTGTGGTGTGCGCGATCGATGGCGCATCGAGGAGCATCTGGCGGAATGCCTCGATGGTGTCGATGCGGGGATGGGGCGTGCCGGCCTTGACCGCCACGCCCACGCCGGAACTGGCCACGGGGCGAACGCTGGCCGGATCCACCACGCCGCGGGCGGCCAGCGCCTGCAGGGTCGGTGTGCCGAGCAGCGCGACATCGGCCCGCTCGCCGGCGTCGATCCGGCGCATCAGGGCCTTGGCTGCGTCGAACACGACCTCTACCGGGGGGGCGCCGGTCGATGCGAAGCCGGGCAGCAGGGCCTCGGTCACGCCGCGAACGCTGTTGCTTGCGAAGACACGGAGGGGCATTGCAGGGCCTTCATTCATGGGAGGAGATCGCGCCCCGCGGGGCCGCAGGCCGAAGGTGCAGTCCGGGATCCGAGCGATCGACCGAGGCGCAGTCGAAGTCTACGCCAGGGCGTACGCGCCGGCGTCGTGCGCGTCGGTCGACGGCATGCGCGCGAGCGGCTGTCAGCGTCGCCGCGCGATGGCGTTCAGACCGGTACCGCGATCGCTTCGAACGCACCTTCGCAATTGACCAGGTCGACCCGCTTGCGGACGATGCGCAACCGACCGTCGACCCGGCGCAGCCAGTGGCTCTGGCGGCCGACGAACAGCCGCTGCTGGTCGAGGCGGAACTCCGCGGTGATCGCCGACGAGTGCACCAGCACCTCGCTCGGCGGCAGGCCGATGTCGGGCTGGGGCTCTGGCACGCCCGGCTCCACGATCACGCTGCCCACCAGGTGCACCGTGGTGGACGGCGGGGTCTGGACGTGGATCAGCGGATGGCCGAGGCGATCGATGCGGGTGCGCATCAGTTCCATGTCGTCGTAGAACAGGGAGGTCTGCCCGAACGGCGTGCGCTGGCCGACGGTGGCCGGCACCCAGTACGAACCGTCCTCGGTGAACAGGGCCATCCAGTCGGTGAAGCGACGCTCGTCCAGGAGCCTCGACTCGTGGATCAGGAACTGCTCGTATTCGCCAGCCATCATGCCTCGGTCATGTAGTCGAGCCAGGCGCGGAACTGCCCGCGCACCACCAGTTCGTCGGTCGCCATCTGGCGCTGGGCGCCGGGCGGATCGATCGGCTCTTCGCGGCCCAGGCCGCGCGAGATGTCGACCCAGTCGGTCTGCAGGCTCTGCAGGCCGGCCTGCGCCCGCGCGAAGGCCTCGAGGTCGTCGGACTGCACGAACGACGCGGCCGCATGGGTCACGTTGAGCAGGCGGGTGTTGCGCACGTTCATCGACTCGGGTGCGCCGACCAGGCGCACCGGGTAGATGTTCACCTCGGTGAGGTCGACGGCCAGCGGCTTGATCACGCGGATGTGCATGTTCAGGCCCATGAAGGAGACGTTCGGGTAGAGCAGGGAGTTGTGCATGCGCGGGGTGAGGATCCAGTCGGCGCGGTCCTTGCCCACGGCGGCCTCCAGCGTGAGGCGGTACTCGTCGTATACCGCGCTCGAGCGCTCGCTCTCCTTCAGTTCGGTGTTGCTCGTCCAGCAATGGCCGTGGCCGACCGAATAGCTGCGGCGCTGCTTCCACTGCGGCGCGGTCCGCTGGCCATCGACTACCTTCGCGCCCTCGTTGTCCCCCTCGCGCCGCGAGAACTGCACGCCCTTCTGGTTGACGGTCGATGCATGGCTGAACGGCACGTGGTAGGAGTCGACCGCATTCTCGGCCTGCATCTTCCAGTTGGCCCTCACCAGGTAGCGGTGCACTCCGGCATCGAGGGCGATCTCGCCCCCCGGCGCTCGGTCGACAATGTCGTCGATGTTCTGCTTCATCGGTCCGATCCAGTCGTCGAACGCGATGCCGCGCGGCGACAGGCTGGCGAACACGAAGCCGCGATAGATGCCCACCCGTGGCGCGGTGGCGAGGTTGAAGTCGCACAGCTTGAAGCCGGGGGCGCAGCCTTCGTCGACCGGCACGCGCAGCAGCGTGCCGGCCGGGTCGAACGTCCAGCCGTGGTACAGGCAGACGATCCGCTGCCGGTTGCCCTGCCGCTCAGCGACCAGCTTGACGCCCCGGTGGGTGCAGCGGTTGAGCACCACGCGCACCGAACCGTCGTGATGACGGGTCATCAGCACCGGCTGGCGACCGAGGTCGGTGGTGATGAAGTCGCCCGGCTTCGGCACCTGCGTCGCATGGCCCACGTAGAGCCAGGCGCGGCCGAACAGTCGCTGCATCTCGAGTTCGAACACCACCGGGTCGGTGTAGGCACGGCGGTGCACCCGCCCTGGCTCGACCAGGGCGGCGATGCCCCGGTCATTGAGCGATCCGTCAGGCATGACTGAACTCCTTCGCGTGGCAGGGTGTGCACGGACGGCTGGCCTGGCTGGATACCGGGCCGCGGATCCGCGAAGCCGCGACAAACTGTCGTCTAGAATACGGGACGGTCTGCGACGGCGTCAATCGTGCGCCGGCCGCGTGTGATCACACCCCAGCCTGCGGTGCTTGCGTCGGGACGCACGCGGCAGGAAACTTGCTTTCACGGGTCCGGCTGGCCGAAGCCATCCCTGGCGCGGCGCCCCCCACCCGTATTCACAGGAGTAGCCAGAGCATGTCGCTGACTTCCGTTGCCGCTTCCGCCGTTCGCCCGTGCCCGCGCGCACCCAGGCGTTCCCGTCACGCGCTACCTGCCTCCGCGGCCCTGGCGGCGCTTCTTTTCGGGGCGGCCGGGCTTGCGAATGCACAGTCCGGGGGCAATTACCCGACCCGGCCGATCCGCATGATCGTCTCGTTCGCCCCCGGAGGTCCGGCCGACATCGTGGCGCGCTCCGTCAGCCCGCGGCTGAGCGAACTGCTCGGCCAGCCGATCCTCCTCGAGAACCGGGGCGGTGCCGGCGGCACGATCGGCTCCGAGATCGTCGCCCGCGCAGCCCCCGACGGCTACACCCTGACCTACGCCAGCCAGAGCAGCTTCGTGTTCGCGCCGTTCCTGTACAAGAAGCTCGCCTACGATTCCGTCAAGGACTTCACGCCGATCTCGTCGATCGTCACCACGCCCTACGTGGTCGCCATCAACCCGCGCGTGCCCGCGAAGACGCTGGCCGAACTGCAGCGGCTGGGCAAGGGCAAGAAGTCGTTCCTCACCTACGGGTCGTCCGGCCCGGGTGCCACCTCGCACATCGGCGGCGAACTGCTCGCCGCCGCCACCGGCCTTGCGCTGCTGCACGTGCCGTACAAGGGGACCGGCCCGGCACTGGCCGGCGTGGTCGCCGGCGAGATCGACATGATGGTCGCCGACCTCGGCCCGGTGATCAGCATGGTCAAGGACGGACGGCTGCGCATGCTGGCCGGGTTCGGCGCCCGGCGCATTGCCGCGGTGCCGGACCTGCCGACGGTGATCGAGTCGGGCTTCAAGGTTTCCCCGCTCGAGGGCCGCTTCGGCCTGATGGGCCCGGCCAACCTGCCGAGGGATATCGTGACCCGCCTGCATACGGCCATGATCACGACGGTCAAGACGCCGGAGATCCGGGCGCGCTTCGATTCGCTGGGCTACGAGACGATCGGTGACACCCCGGAGCAGTACGCGGCGACGATCCGCAACGAACTGGTGGAGTTCGGCAAGCTGATCCGCAACGCGGGCATCCAGCCCGAATGACCCGCTGGCGCCGCCCGGCCGCGGCTTGACACAAGGTGTGATCACGGTCACCCTTCGCCGTCAGTCGCGCAGCCCGCCGGGCAGCGCATCGGCGGCCACGGCCGTACAGTCGGACACGCAGGGGCAGGGATGGGCAGGATCGCATCGGTGGAGACCATGCTCGTGCAGTTGCCTACGCGGCGCGAGCACAAGTGGACCGGGTTGACCGAGCCGATCGGGCGCTACGTGCTCACCCGGATGACCGACGAGGATGGCGCCGTCGGCTGGGGCGAGGCGCCGGCGCTCAAGGACTGGGGTGGCGAGTTCGGCCGCTACTTCGGCGAATCGTCCTCGATCGTCTCGCTGCTGGTCGACCGCTACCTGGCGCCCGCGGTCAAGGGCGTGGACGCCGGCAACTTCGCCGCGCTCCACCAGCGCATGGACGCGGTGGTCAAGGGCTATCCCTACGCCAAGGCATCGGTCGAGTTCGCCGCCTACGACCTCGCCGCGCGGCGGCTGGGCGTGCCCGTACATGCCCTGCTCGGTGGTGCCTCGCGCACCCGCGTGCCGGTGACCCACTCCATCGGCCTGATCGGCATCGAGGAGGCCGAGCGCGAAGTGGCGCAGGTCGCCGCCGAGGGTATCCGCACCATCAAGATCAAGGTCGGTGTCGATCCGAAGCGGGACATCGAGATCGTCCGCGTGATCCGTGCGGCGGTCGGTCCTGACGTCGACCTCTGCGTCGACGCGAACGAGGGCTATGCATCGCCCGGCGAGGCGATCCGCACGATCCGCGCGATGGAAGCCTTCGGACTGAAGTACGCCGAACAGCCGGTGATGGGTATCGAGCGCATTTCGCAGGTCGCGCGCGCAATCGACACGCCGGTGATGGCCGACGAGAGTGCATGGAACGCGCACGACGTGGTGCAGATCATCGCCGAGGGCGCAGTGCAGATCGTCTCGATCTACACCACGAAGCCGGGCGGGCTCTACCGTGCGATGGAGGTCGCCGCGGTATGCCGAGCCGCGGGGATCCTGTGCAACGTGAACGGATCGGTGGAGACCGGGGTGGGCAACCTCGCCAACATCCACCTGGCCGCGGCTGCGCCGGCGGTAACGCTGTCCTGCGTGGTGCCGGTCTCGACGCCCGCCGAAGCCCAGCACGGGCAGGTCGGCGGCATCTACTACAAGGACGACCTGCTGGCCGCGCCGATGCGCCTGGTCGATGGCGCGATCGAGGTGCCCAACGGGCCGGGCATGGGCATCGACGTCGACCTGGCGAAGGTCGAGCGCTACCGCGTCCACGACTGAACCCGAACGAGGATTCGAATTGAGAGCTGAGATCGTCGCGCGGCTGGTCGCCGCCATGAAGCAGGCCGGCCTCGACGCCGTGGTCACCGTATCCCCCGAGAACTTCGGCTGGCTGAACGGTTTCGTCGTGCCGTCGCAGCCGCTGATGCGCCACCGCCATGCGATGAGCATCGTGACCGCCGACGGCCGCCAGTCGCTCGTCGCGGTCGACATGGAAGAGACCACCGTGCGCAACCGCGCGCCCGACATGCCGGTGCGCATCTGGGCCGAGTTCACCGATTCCCCGATGGAGGCGCTGTCTCAGTCGCTGGCCGGGTTCGGCCTGGCGACCGGCAGGGTCGGCATCGAGATGGACTACCTGCCGGCCGGCGACTTCGCCGCACTGGTGCGGACGATGCCGGGTGCACGTTTCGAACCCTGCGAGGCGATGCTCGCGCGGCTGCGCCAGTCCAAGACCGCCGACGAGATCGCGCTGATGCGCCGCCTGTCGCGCATCGCCGACCAGGCCATCACCGATGCGCTGTCCAGCGTCCATCCCGGCGACACCGAGATGGACATCGCGGCGGCGCTCACCCGCAACATCTACGCGCTGGGTGCCGAGCAGTTCAAGCTGATGATCGTCGCCACCGGCGAGCGCAGCCAGCTGCCCAACGTCGGGCCGACCTCGCGCACGCTGGTCGCACGCGACGTCTGCCGGGTCGAGATCTTCTCGGTGATCGGCGGCTACCAGGCAGGCGTCTGCCGGACCGCGGTGGTCGGCGAAGCCCCGCCGCACGCCGAGCGGATCTGGAAGCACCTGGTCGAGTGCAAGTACCAGCTGCTCGACATGATCCGGCCGGGGGTGAGCTGCCGCGAGGTCTACGGCGCCTTCATCCGCAAGCTCACCGAGCTCGAGCTCGCACCGATCTCGTTCGTGGGCCATGGCATCGGACTGCACCTGCACGAGGAACCCTACCTCGGCAACAACCCGATCATCGGCCGCACCGTCGACCAGGTCATCGAGGCCGACATGGTATTCAGCATCGAGCCGCTGTGCTATCGCACCGGCCACGGCTACGGCATGCAGCTCAAGGACATGATCCGCGTGACGGACACCGGTTGCGAACTGCTGTCCGACTACGCGGACACCGACACGCTCCAGGTCGTGCGCTGACCGGCAGCCGGGCGGTGCACGCCCGGCTGCCCGCCCCTCAGAAGGGGAAGGGCGGAAGCTGCGGCGGGCGTCCCTCGGGTAGCCCGATGCGCGCGATGTTGAGCAGCATCGCCAGCATCGCGTAGTAGCCGGCGATGACCACGAGGTCGATCAGCTGGTGCTCGCCGAAGAAGGCTCGGGCCGCGTCGTAGGTGGCGTCGCTCACGCACTTGTTTTGCAGTGCCTCGGTCAGCATGTCGTAGAGCAGCGTCTCGTCCTGCGCCATCGCTGCCGGCCGGCGTCCCTCCGCGATGGCCTGTGCGACGTCGGGCGACAGGCCGGCCTTCATCGCGTGCTGGTAGTGCGAATTCCACTCGTATTGCTGCGTCCAGTGGCGGGCGGCCATCAGCGTCGCCATCTCGGCCAGCCGGCGGTCGAGCGGCGAGCGGTAGCGCAGGTATTCGCCGAGCGCCTGCATCGGCCCCGCGATGCCGGGGCTGCGCAGCAGCGCGATGAACGGGCCGCGCAGCTCGCCGCGCGGCCCGGCGGCGATGTCCGCGGCGACCTTGCGCTGCTCCTCGGTCCACTGCTCCTGCGGGATCCGCGGCAGCCGTTCGGCCGGCGGTCGGTTCGGGTCATATGCCATCTTCGCCTCCTCCATTGCCCCATGCGATCATTCGATCTTACGTCAGGAGCTCCAACATGAAGGTTCGTACCAACGGCATCGACCTGCATTACGTGGTCGAGGATCGCACTGGTGGCACCGGTCCGTGGCTTACCCTCTCGCATTCGCTCGGCTGCAACGTCACGATGTGGGACGACCAGCTCGAGGTGCTGGCCACCCGCTTCCGGGTGCTGCGCTTCGACACCCGCGGCCACGGGCAGTCGGATGCGCCCCCGGGTCCGTACACGCTCGAGCAGCTCGCCGAGGACGTCCATGGACTGTTCGCCCACCTGGGGATCCGGCGCACGCACTGGATCGGCCTGTCCATGGGCGGGATGATCGGCGAGACCTACGCGCTCGCCCACCCCGGCGTGTTCGAGAGCCTGGTGCTCGCCGACACCACGAGCAAGCGCCCGCCCAACGCACTCGAGATGTGGGGCGAGCGCATCCGCATCGCGCAGGCGCAGGGCATGCAGGCGCTGGTCGAGAGCACGCTTGCGCGCTGGTTCACCGCGCCGTTCCGTGCCGCCCGCCCGGACGTGATGGCGCGCATCGGCGCCGATATCCTGGCGACGCCGGTGGACGGCTTCGCCGGTTGCTGCGAGGCGATCTCGCGGGTCGACCTCGCGCACCGGCTGCACGAGATCCGCTGCCCCGTGCTGGTGATGGTGGGTGACCAGGACCACGGTACGCCGCCAGAGATGGCGCGCGAGATCCACCGGAACCTCCCGGGATCGGAACTGGTGATCATCCCGGACGCCTCGCACCTGTCCAACGTCGAGCAGCCCGAGCTGTTCAACCGCGCGATCCTCGACTTCCTCGCAGTGCACGCGCCAGCCGGTCGGGGCTGAGCGGCAGTTCGGACAGCGGCAACCGGAAGTCTCGCAGGGCGTCGCCGACCGCGTTGGCCACCGCTGCGCCGACGCCTTCGGTGCCGCCTTCGCCGACGCCCTTCAGCCCGAGGCGGTTGTGGGTCGGCGGGGCGAGGTTGACGCTGATCGCCTCGACGCACGGGAACTCGGTGGCCGTGGCGATCAGGTAGTCGGCGAAGGTCCCCGACAGCATCTGGCCGTCGCGGTCGTACACGAATTCCTCGAGCAGCGTGCCGGACAGGCCCTGCACCGATGCGCCGACGACCTGGCCGTGCACGACGAGCGGGTTGACCGGGTTGCCGCAGTCCTCCACGGTCAGCAGGCGCAGCACCTCGATCTGCGCGGTCTCGGGATCGACCGCCACATGGGCGACCTGGGTGCCGTATTCGAAGGTGCAGCCGCGGCTCTCGTAGACGATGTCCACCTCGAGAGCGGCCCGTGCCTCGGCGTCGCCGGCGGCAGCCTCGCGGCACAGGGCGGGCAGGTCGAGCAGTACCGGACCCGGCCCCGCTTCACCCGCCGGACCACGCACCACGCCCGCGTCGCAGGCGAGCTGGCCGGCCGGCAACCCGCTGCGCGCCGCGGCGAGCGTCAGCCAGCGCTCGCGCAGCGCTTCGGCGGCGGTGCGCACTGCATTGCCACCCATCACGATGCCGCGGCCATGGAACGTGCCGCCGCCGCGCGCGGTGCCCAGGGTCGAGCAGGCCTGCACCTGCACCGTCTCGAACGGCACGCCGAGCACGTCGGCGGCGATCTGCGCGAAGGTGGTGCGATGGCCCTGTCCGCTCGATGAACAGCCGGTATACACCTCGACCGTACCCGGGTCCTGCACCCGGATCCGCGCGTACTCGGCAGGACCAGGGCCGGTACTGTCGACGAAGCAGCCGATGCCCACGCCGTGGTAGCGGCCCTCGACGAGCCGGCCGGACCGTGACTTGATCGCTGCGTAGCCGATCGCCTCGAGCGCGTGCTCGAGGGCCGCGGGGTAGTCGCCGCTGTCGTAGCTGGCCGGACCCTCGTAGGGGACGAGGCTGCCGATCGGGTAGGGCATCTGGTCGCGACGTACCAGGTTGCGCCGGCGTACCTCGGCCGGGTCGAGCCCGAGGTCATCGGCCATCAGGTCGATCAGTCGTTCGCGGAAAAAGTTCGCCTCGTAGCGGCCGGGTCCGCGGTAGGTGCCCGTGGGCGTGCGGTTGGTGACCACCGCCTCGATCTCGCAGGCGTAATCGGGTATGTCGTACGGGCCGGGAAGGAAGTTGCCCGCCTTCGCCGCGGCGATGACACCGGTGGTGCGGGCATAGGCGCCCATGTCCGCGACCAGTCGGCCACGCAGGCCCAGGATGCGGCCCTCGCGGGTGGCGGCGATCTCCAGTTCGCAGTCCATCTCGCGTGCATGGTTCATCGCGAGCAGGCTCTCGCGTCGGTCCTCGATCCACTTGATCGGCAGGCCGGTGAGCCGGGCTGCGGCCGGCACCAGCAGGTCTTCGGGATAGAACTCGCCGCGTGCGCCGAAGCTGCCGCCGACGTCGAGTTCGACCAGGTCGACCCGTGAAGGCTCGAGCCCGAGCATGCCCGCCAGCACGTCGCGGTTGAAATGCGGCACCTTGGCTGCGCCGAGCACCTCGAGGTGGCCGCAGGCGGCATCCCAGCGCGCGACCAGCCCGCGCGTCTCGAGCGGCACGGAGGAGTGCCGATGGCAGTGGAAAGTCTCGCGACGGGTGTACTCGGCGCGTGCGAAAGCGGCCTGGGCATCGCCGCGCTGGCTGTGCCAGCGTTCGGCGACGTTGCGACCGGAGGCCGGGTGGACCAGTACCCGCCCTGCGCGCGCGTCGGCGAAGCTCACCACTGGCTCGGTCGGTTCGATGTCCACCCCCACGGCCTCGGCCGCATCCTCGGCCTGCGCCCGTGAAGCGGCCACCACCAGCGCCAGCGGTTCGCCGACGTAGCACACCCGGTCGCTCGCGATCACCGGTTGCAGGTAGTCGAGCAGCCCGGGCAGGATGCCACCGCGCAGCGGGATCGGCTTCGACCACGGTGCGAAGTCTGCGGCGACGAGTACCGCCACCACGCCCGGCAGCGCGAGCGCGGCGGTAGCGTCGATGCCGCGCAGTCGGCCGGCGGCCACGGGGCTGCGCACCACCACGGCATGGTGCATGCCTGGCATGCGCACGTCGTCGACGAAGCGGCCCCGGCCGGTCAGCAGCGGCAGGTCTTCGCGCCGCAGCAGCGGTTGTCCGACGAGCCCCGGCATTGGTGTCGTCGGGCCTCGGCCGCTCAGCGTCGAGCCGGGCGTCGGACTGTCCCGGTGGCCCGGCGTACGCGCCCGGCCACCGGATCCTTGCCGTCGCGGAACGCGTCGGAATGCTTGAGCAGCCAGGTGGCCGAGCCGGCGATGTCGCGTTCGATCGCCATCCGGGTGCCGCGCGCATTGCCCTTTCGCAGGCAGTCGATCACGGTCGCGTGGCCGGTGGCGTCCCAGGGCGTGGACGGTGCCGTGAGCGAGAAGTACATGAAGGGCCCTGCGCGCAGCCAGAGCGATTCGATCAGGCTGGGCAGGATCTCGGAGGCGGAGGCGGAGTACAGGGTGAAGTGGAACGACTGGTTCAGCCGCAGGCAGGCGAGGATGTCGCGGCTCGCGATCGAGCGGTGCACGCGCGCATTGATCTTCTCGAGCGTCGTCACCAGCTTCGGGGTCGCGTTGCGGCAGGCCATCTCGGCGGCCATGCCCTCGAGGGCCTTGCGTACCCGGGTGAGTTCGACGAACCGGGCCTCGGTCATGCGCGCCACGGCGACCGAGCCATTGGGCTGCGTCTCGAGCACGCCCGATGCGATCATCTGGCCGAGCACGCCGCGCACAGGCATCGGGCTGGTGCCCAGCTTGTGCGCGAGCTGGCGCAGCGACAACGTCTGGCCTGGCACGAACTGGCCGGTCATCAGCGCCACGCGCAGCAACCGTGCCACCTGCATCTGGAGTTCACCGCGCTGCCGCCCGGCCTCGCCGCTGCTTCGTCCGGCGCCCTGCGTCGTGGATGCAGCGCCGTGCACGGCCTGGATCGAAGGGAAATCGGCGGACTCTCGGAACGCGCGGGTCAATGCATCCATGGGTTTGACTATGCTCAGCGACCGTTGCCCTGTCAAGGCAGCCATGCCGCCGTGCCCGCGCACGCCGGCGCCGATGCGAGGATGTTGGAGACGCGAGGGTACTGGACCTTGACCCGCCCGTCGGGCGTCATCACACTTCAACCGTACAGGGCAGGGGCAGCCCGGATGGAGACAGTCTGATGAAACATGGCAGCGGCGGGGCACCAGCGGCGCAGGCAACCACCGCGGAGGGCCTGGCGGAGGTGGACTGGAAGGGCTGCGTGGTCGCGGTGGTCGGGGGTGACCGCCGGGAGCAGGAGATCGCACGCCTGGCCGCGGCCACCGGTGCGACCGTGCGCGCCTTCGGCTTTCCGTGGCCCGAGGGCGGCATCGAGGGCGTCGTGCATGCTGCCAGTGCCGCCGAGGCCCTGGCTGGCGCGCGCTTCGCGCTGTTCCCGATCCCCGGCATCTCGCCCGGCGGCGCGCTGTTCGCGCCCTCGGCGCCCGCGCCGATCGTCCCCGACCGTGCAATGCTCGCGGCGATGGCTATGCCGGCACACATCATCCTCGGCTGGGCCGATGCCAACCTGAAGGGCCATTGCGAGGCGCTCGGCATCACCCTGCACGAGTACGAGTGGGACCAGGACCTGATGCTGCTCAGGGGGCCGGCGATCATCGAGGGCCTGCTCAAGGTGGTGATCGAGAACACGTCCATCACCATCCACAAGGCCAACGTCGCGGTCGTGGGCCAGGGTTCGATCGGCTTCCTGCTGGCCCGGTACATGGTGGCGCTGGGCGCCGTGACGCACGTCGCCGCGCGCAACCCGGTGCAGCGGGCCGCTGCCTACGCGGCCGGTGCCCAGGTGCACCGGCTCGAGGAACTGCCGGCCCTCGCGCCCGGGCTCGACATGGTGTTCTCCACCGTCCCCTCCCGCGTGGTCGGGCGCGACGTGCTCGAACGCCTGCCGAAGCATGCCCTGGTCGCCGACCTCGCTGCGCCGCCGGGTGGCGTCGACTTCGACGCGGCGCGGGAACTCGGCCTGAAGACTGTCTGGGCGCGCGGGCTGGGCAGCCGCGCACCGGTCACCGTGGGCGCAAGCCAGTGGTCGGGCATCCGGCCGCGCATCGAGCGGATCCTGCGTGAACGCACCTGAGCCAGCCCCCGAAACCCGCAACGAGGAGTCGAAATGCCAGTCGTGACGGTACAGATGTGGACCGGTCGCACCACCGAACAGAAGCGCAAGCTGGTGGCTGCGATCACCGATGCGATGGTCGTGCATGCGGGCTGCAAGCCCGACCACCTGCACGTGATCATCCAGGACGTGCCCAAGGACAGCTGGGGCCGCGCCGGCCGGCTCGGCATCGAGAACGAACCGGACGCCCACTGATGGATGCCGACCAGACCCCGCGTACCCTCGGCTTCGCGCACCTGCTGATGCAGGTCTCCGACATCGAGGCCTCGAAGCGCTTCTACGTCGACCTCCTGGGCTTCACCATCCGCCCGGCGAAGCCGCTGGCCGATGGGCGGCCGTTCGTGCCCTTCCTGCAGGGGCTTGCCCTGACCACCGGCGGACCGGGCAAGCCACTGCAGATCGACCACATGGCCTATACCGTGCACGACGTGGAAGGACTGGCCGCCCGCCTGCGCTCGGCAGGGGTGTACTTCTTCCAGGACCTCCACGACGGCATCTATGGCCGCACGATCTACGTCGCGGATCCTGATGGAACCCGGGTCGAACTGTACGAACCGCCACGCTGAAGCCGCAGAGCTTGTCCGTCGCCCCCGTGTGGCCGTACCGATGCACCCGTCGTATCCTGCCGCCCTGACCGCGGCAGGTTCAGTAGTCCCATGGAGTCCGCCATGCCTTCCGTTCCCTGCCGTGTCCGGCTGTCCGCCGTCGCCATGGCCGCGTCGATCGCCGGTGCGGGGCTGTCGACGGTCGCTGTTCACCCAGCCCATGCGCAGTCCTGGCCGGTACGCCCGATCCGCCTGGTCGTGCCGTTCGGTCCCGGGGCGACGGCCGACATCATCGCGCGGTTGGTCGGCGCGCAGCTCGCCCGGGATCTCGGCCAGGCGGTCGCGGTCGAGAACCGTCCGGGTGCCGCTGGCACGATCGGTGGCGCGGAGGTGGCGCGCGCGGCGCCCGACGGATACACGCTGGTGCTCGGAACGGTCGCGAGCCATGGCACCGGCACGCTGACCATGGCCAGTGTGCCCTACGATCCGGTACGCGACTTCCAGGCGATCACGCTGATCACGAATGCGCCGGGGCTGGTCGCAGTGCACGCCTCCGTGCCGGCGAAGAGCGTGAAGGACCTGGTCGCGCTGGCCCGGCGCGCCCCGACCATGAACTACACCAGCGCGGGCACGGGCACCACCACCCACCTGTCGGGGGAGTTCCTGTTCGCCCGCGCAGGCGTGAAGATGACCCACGTGCCGTACAAGGCCCAGGGGCAGGCGATCAACGACTTCGTCGTCGGCCACCTGCCGGTGATGATCTACGCGATCCCGGCGCTTCGCCCGCACATCGAGGCGGGCAGGATCCGCCCGCTCGCGGTCACCTCGATCAACCGCGTGCCCAGCCTGCCAGGGGTACCCACCGTTGCCGAGTCGATGCTGCCCGGCTTCGATTTCACCGCCTGGTTCGGAATCATGGCACCGGCCGGCACGCCGCGGCCGATCGTCGACCGCGTGCACCGGGTCGTCCTGGCCTCGATGGAGACCCCGGAGCTGAAGCAGCAGTTCGCAGCCCAGGGACTCGAGCCCCTGGGCATGGGGCCGGACGAGTTCCAGGCGTTCATGAAGGCGGACCTGCAGCGCTGGCGCGAGGTGATCACCAGCACCGGCCTGCGGGGCCAGTGACCCGGCCCCGCAGGCGATCCCTGATCGGCGTGGCCGCCGAGAGGGCCGTGATCAGGTCTTGAGCAGCGCGCCCGGGATCGCACGCGGGTCGCGTACCTTCCAGGCGCTGTTCTCGACCTGGGCGAGGAACTCGGCGACGAACTGATTGAACAGTGCGGGCTCCTCCAGGTTCACCGCATGGCCGGTCTTCGGCAGCACGACCAGCCCGCAGGCCGGGACGGTGCGCTTGAGGAAGATGCCCGGCTGGATGCAGTGGTCGTCCTCGTCGCCGACCACCACCAGCGTCGGTACCTGCATGTTGCGCAGGCCGTCCTCGAGGTCGTAGAGCGACGGGCGCCTGGCCTGCACGCCGCGCATCGTGGCCGCCGCGCCGACCTTCGAATGCTGCTTCAGCCGGTCGATGAAGGCGCGCCAGCCGCGCGGGTCCTTGTTCTGGAACTGCACCCGTGCCGCGGCTTCGCCGTAGATCTCGGCGAAGTTCTCCGGACCCATCGATTCGAACCTGCCCGCGGCGACCTCGGCCTGGCTGCGCATCTCGCCTTCGAAGGCCTTGTCGCTGCCGTAGCCTGCCGCCGCCGCGGTGAGCGACAGCGCCCGCGAGGCATGGTTGAGCCCGAAATGCAGCGTCGCGTAACCGCCCATCGAGATGCCGACGATGTGCGCCTGCGCGATCCCGAGGTGGTCCATCACCGCGGCGATGTCGTCGCAGGCCTGACGCTGAGAGTAGCGTCCCACGTCGGCCGGGATGTCCGACGGCGGGTAGCCGCGCGCGGCGAACACGATGCAGCGGTAGCGGCGCGAGAAGAATGCCACCTGCTGCTCCCAGCTACGATAGTTGTCGCCGAACTCGTGCACGAAAACGATCGGCGTACCGGTCCCGGCCTCTTCGTAGTACAGATTCACGCCATCGGCGGCGGTCGCGTAGGGCATTGCAGGTCCTCCTCGGGTCTGGATGGTTGCGCGTTCAGCCACGCATGCCGGTCAGGAACATCGCGATCGCGAGGGCGACCACGGCGCCCACGCCCCAGACCCATTTCGGCACCGCACCGATCGGATCATTGTCTGCCTGGGCCACCTGCGCCGGCACGGGTGC
>CANHBC010000055.1 GCA_947458835.1 Betaproteobacteria bacterium
CCGACACGACCCCATGGCGCGGGTACATGCCCGCCGGAACCTGAAGAACGACGATGCGAACCGACTACTGCGGCCTGATTTCCGAACGACTCCTCGACCAGACGGTCGAACTCAATGGCTGGGTGCATCGTCGCCGCGACCATGGCGGGGTGATCTTCATCGACCTGCGCGACCGCGAGGGTGTGGTTCAGGTGGTGATCGACCCGGACACCCCCGAGGCGTTCGCCACCGCCGACAAGGTGCGCAACGAGTTCGTGCTGCGCATCTCCGGCCGCGTGCGCCGCCGGCCCGAGGGCACGACCAACGCGAACATCGTCAGTGGCCAGATCGAGGTATTCGCGAAGTCGATCGAGATCCTCAACGCGTCGCTGACCCCGCCGTTCCAGATGGATGAGGAGAACCTGTCCGAGACCGTGCGGCTGACGCACCGGGTGATGGACCTGCGCCGCCCCGAGATGCTGAACAACCTGAAGCTGCGCTACCGCTTCACGATGGCGGTACGCCGCTACTTCGATGCGCAGGGCTTCATCGATGTCGAGACGCCGATGCTCACGAAGTCCACGCCCGAAGGTGCGCGCGATTACCTCGTTCCTTCGCGCGTGCACCACGGGGAGTTCTTCGCGCTGCCGCAGTCGCCGCAGATCTTCAAGCAGCTGCTGATGGTGGCGGGCTTCGACCGCTATTACCAGATCGTCAAGTGCTTCCGCGACGAGGACCTGCGCGCCGACCGCCAGCCCGAATTCACGCAGATCGACGTCGAGACCTCGTTCCTGGGCGAGCGCGAGATCAACGACATCATGGAGTGCATGATCCGCACCGTGTTCAGCGAGGTGCTCTCGGTCGACCTGCCCGAGTTCCCGCGCATGACCTGGCAGGAAGCGATGGACCGCTTCGGCAGCGACAAGCCCGACCTGCGCGTGACGCTCGAGCTCACCGAACTCACCGACGCGATGAAGGATGTCGCGTTCAAGGTGTTCTCCGGCCCGGCGACCACGCCCGGCGGCCGGGTCGCTGCGCTGCGCGTGCCGGGCGGGGCTGCGCTCACCCGGGGCGAGATCGACGGCTACACCGAGTTCGTCAAGGTCTACGGCGCGAAGGGGCTGGCCTACATCAAGGTCAACGACGCATCGAAGCCCAACGAGGAGGGCCTGCAGTCGCCGATCGTGAAGAACCTGCATCCGCAGGCGCTGGCGACGATCCTCGAGCGCACCGGCGCGCAGTCGGGCGACCTGATCTTCTTCGGCGCCGACCGCGCGAAGGTGGTCAACGACGCGATGGGCGCGCTGCGCCTGCGCGTGGGACACGAGAAGGGGCACCTCGACGGGCGCAAGTGGGCGCCGCTCTGGGTGGTCGACTTCCCGATGTTCGAGTTCGACGAGGAGAGCCGCGGCTGGACGGCGATGCACCATCCGTTCACCGCGCCGAAGGACGGCCACGAGGACCTGCTCGAGACCGAACCGGGCAAGGCACTGGCGAAGGCCTACGACATGGTACTCAACGGCTCCGAGATCGGCGGGGGTTCGGTGCGCATCCACCGCGAGGAGGTGCAGTCGAAGGTGTTCGCCGCCATCGGGCTCACTCAGGAGCAGGCGCGCACCAAGTTCGGCTTCCTGCTCGATGCGCTGCAGTACGGCGCGCCGCCGCACGGCGGCATCGCCTTCGGTGTCGACCGCATCGTCGCGATGATGGCCGGCTCCGACTCCATCCGCGACGTGATTGCCTTCCCCAAGACGCAGCGCGCCCAGTGCCTGCTCACCCAGGCACCGTCGCCGGTGGACGAGAAGCAACTGCGTGAACTGCACATCAAGGTACGCTGATGCGGTCTCCGTTCCGGGGCGGCTGGCTGGTGTCCTGGCAGCGGCGGTGCGCGGCGCTGGTCGCGGCCTGCCTGCCGGCGCTGCTGCTGGCCGCTGCCATGCTGCTCGCGGCGCCACCGCATTCGTTCGCGCGTGGCGAATCGACGCCGGCAGCCGCCGGTGGCATCGCCCAGGTGGCGGTCGCGGACCTTCCGCCCGAGGCCCGGCGCACGCTGTCGCTGATCCGCGCCGGCGGACCGTTCCCGTACGACCGGGACGGCATCGTGTTCGGCAATCGAGAGAAGCTGCTGCCGCTGCGCGAGCGCGGCTGGTACCTCGAATACACCGTCCCCACGCCGGGGGCGCGCAACCGGGGTGCCCGGCGCATCGTGTCGGCCCGCTCCGGTGAGTTCTATTACACCGAAGACCACTATGCGAGCTTCAGACGCATCCGTGAATGACCCGGTGATCGACCGGAAGGTAGCTCCATGGACATGAACAGGCTGCGTGATCCTGCGGCCGCCGGGCTGTACGCCTGCGACCACGATCTCGATGCGTGGGGGGCCGCCGCGCGCGCCGCCGGGCTGATGGTGGTGCAGGTCGACCTCGAGCACCGGGGCAGCCGTTCGGCCATCCTCGACGCGTTTGCCGATGCGTGCGGGGTGCCGGAGTACTTCGGTGGCAACTGGGATGCGCTCGACGAGTGCCTGCGCGACGATTCATGGCACGAGCCGCCGGAGGCCGCGCGCCACGGGCTGCTCTGGCGCATCGACGGTGCGGCGTTCGCTGCGCGCGAGGTGCCCGAGGCCTTCGAGACGCTGGTCGAGATCCTCGACGACGCGGTGGAGGCCTGGCGCGAGCGCGGCATCGCGTGCTGGGTGCTGGTGGCCACCGACGAACCGGGCGAGTTCGGCCTCGATCCGCTGCCCGGCGGTGACGGCGGCTGAACCGGCGCACGCATGTACAAGATCCCCATCTCCGTACTGGTCGTGATCCACACCCGGGCGCTCGACGTGCTGCTGCTCGAGCGCCGCGACAGGCCGGGTTTCTGGCAGTCGGTCACCGGCAGCGTCGATCGCATCGACGAGCCGCTGGTCGAGACCGCGCGCCGGGAGGTGATGGAGGAGACCGGCATCGATGCCTCCGCCGGGTGCCTGCTCGACTGGCAGTATTCGAACCGGTACGAGATCTATCCGCACTGGCGCGCGCGCTACGGTCCCGGGGTCACCGAGAACCAGGAGCATGTGTTCGGCCTCGAACTGGACGAATGCGTGCCGGTGGTCTTGTCCGAGCGCGAACACACCCGATATCGTTGGGTGGGATGTTCTGAAGCGGCCGGCCTGGTGTTCTCCTCGACCAACGCAGACGCCATCCGTCGTCTCGCGCTGCCAGCCACGCGCTGACACCCCGGCCCGGCGCACCCGAGCATGACAGTTGTGTTAATTTCGCCGCCCCGTATGCGTTAAACGGCTCCCCGCGCTGCGCGCCCCTGCCGATGCGCTTTCCCTGGAGGATGCAATGACCGTGAGCCCGGCGTTGTCTTTCGACGACTACAGGACCCTGGAAGACGAGGCCTGCCAGGAACGCATCCTTGCGGCCCGCGCCCGGCTGGGATCGCGCGCCACCATACTGGGCCACCACTACCAGCGCGCCGACGTCTACCGCCATGCCGACCTCACCGGCGATTCGCTCGGGCTGTCGCGGCTGGCCGCGCAGACCGAGGCCGAGTACATCGTGTTCTGCGGCGTCCACTTCATGGCTGAGGTGGCGGACATCCTGACCGCGCCGCACCAGGTGGCGATCCTGCCCGACCTTTCCGCTGGCTGTTCGATGGCCGACATGGCCAGCCTGGCGAAGGTGGAGCGTGCCTGGCGCGAGATCTCCGAAGTGCTCGATCCCGACGAGCACATCACGCCGATCACCTACATCAATTCCGCCGCTGACCTGAAGGCGTTCTGCGGCGAGCACGGCGGCATCGTGTGCACCTCGAGCAATGCGCGCAACATCCTCGAATGGGCGTTCGCCCGGCGCGACAAGGTGCTGTTCTTCCCCGACCAGCATCTGGGTCGCTGGACCGGGTATCTGATGGACATCCCGGTGTCAGAGATGCTCGTCTGGGACCCGGACGAGCCGATGGGTGGCCTGACCGCGCAGCAGATCAAGATGGCCAAGGTACTGCTCTGGAAAGGGCACTGCTCGGTGCACCAGATGTTCCAGCCGCAGCACATCCTGCGCTGGCGCGAGCAGAACCCCACCGGCATGGTGATCAGCCATCCCGAGTGCAAGTTCGACGTATGCAAGCTGTCCGACTATGTCGGCTCCACCGACTTCATCATCCGCACCATCGCGCAGAGCGCGCCCGGGACGCGCTGGCTGGTCGGCACCGAACTGAACCTGGTCAACCGCCTGGCAGACCAGGTCAAGGGCCAGGGCAAGGTCGTGCAGTTCATGGCCCCCACGGTCTGCATGTGCTCGACGATGGCGCGCATCGATCCACAGCACCTTGCCTGGTGCCTTGAGAACCTCGCCGAAGGACGGGTGGTGAACCGCATCTCGGTGCCCGAGCGGGAGGCGGAACTGGCACGGCTGGCGCTCACCCGGATGCTGGAGGTCTCGTAGCCGTCCGGCTGCAGGCCGAGGGCGACGCCGCGGTGCGCACGCCGGTTGCGCTGCGCGTCGCGACCTACAACATCCACAAGGGCTTTTCGGCGTTCAACCGCCGGATGATGCTGCGTGACCTGCGCGAGCAACTGCACACGCTAGCCGCTGACGTGGTGTTCCTCCAGGAGGTGCACGGCCGGCACGATCGTCATGCGGCGCGCTTCGAGCACTGGCCCGCCGCACCGCAGTACGAATTCCTTGCCGATTCGGTGTGGAGCGACTTCGCCTACGGGCGCAACGCGGTCTATGACCACGGCGACCACGGCAACGCGATCCTGTCCCGCTTCCCGATCACGAAGTGGGACAACATCGACGTCTCCGCTTACTTCTTCGAGAGCCGCGGTCTGCTTCATTCCGAGATCTCGGTGCCGGGCTGGCCGCTGCCGCTGCACTGCGTGAATGTCCACCTCGGGCTCCTTTCGCGCGGGCGGCGCTGGCAGCTGCGCGAGCTGATCGGCCACATCCGCTCGCTGGTGCCCCCGCAGGCGCCGCTGGTGATCGCCGGTGACTTCAACGACTGGCGCAAGGAGGCCAGCCACGGCATGGGTAGCGAACTGGGCATGGTCGAGGTGTTCGAGGTCACGCGCGGCCATCCGGCGCGCAGCTTCCCGACGCGCATGCCCGTGTTCCGGCTCGACCGGATCTACGTGCGCGGGTTCGAGGTCCGTCACGCTCACGTGCATCACGGACAGGCATGGGCACGCCTGTCCGATCATGCACCGCTGTCGGCGACCCTGATCCCGGGCTGAACGGGCGGACGCCACTGTGCGGTCGGCAGCCACGACGCCCCGCTTCATCGACGGGCATGCGGTCGAACTTCTGGAGGGCGGCGGGGCGTACTTCCCTGCGCTCGTGGCCGCGTTCGAGGCTGCGGTCCACGAGATTCACCTGCAGGCCTACCTGTTCGTCGACGACCCTGCCGGCCGCCTGGTGGCCGATGCACTCCTGCGCGCGGCCGTGCGCGGGGTCGCAGTGCACGTGCTGATCGACGGCTTCGGCGGGCGCACCATGCCACGGCCGCTGCGCCGTCGCCTGCGCGAGGCCGGCATCGAACTGCTGTTCTTCCGCCCGGATGTGTCGCTGTGCGACTTCCGGCGAAGCCGCCTGCGCCGGCTGCACCACAAGATTGCCGTGGTCGATGGCGCGGTCGGCTTCGTCGGCGGCATCAACGTGATCGACGACATGCACACGCCCGGCCATACGCCGCCCCGCTGGGACTATGCGGTGCAGGTGCGCGGGCCGCTGACGCTGGACATGCTGCGCGTGGCGCGGCAGGCGTGGGAGACCGTCGCGCGCACCTACCTGCGTCGCCGCTGGCCGGCATGGCGCCCGCTGCCGGCGCCGGATCCCTCCGCCGATCGCTCGGTCGCGCCGGCTGGCACGATCCGGGCTGCATTCGTGATCCGCGACACGCTGCGCCACCGGCGCGACATCGAGGCGGCATACCTGCAGGCGATCGCGCTCGCCGATCGCGAGATCCTGATCGCCTGCGCGTACTTCCTGCCGGGGATCGAGTTCCGCCGGGCGCTGGCCGACGCGGCCCGGCGGGGCGTGCAGGTCACGGTGCTGCTGCAGGCGCGGGTCGAGTACGTGCTGATGCACCATGCCTCGCGCGCCCTCTACCGGCAGCTGCTCGACGCCGGCGTGCGCATCTTCGAGTACCACCAGAGCTTCATGCATGCAAAGGTCGCGGTGGTCGACGGTGAGTGGGCGACCGTCGGTTCGTCCAACATCGATCCGCTGTCGCTGCTGCTGGCGCGCGAGGCGAATGTGTTCGTGCGCGACGCGGCCTTCGCCGGGGCACTGCGCGCAAGCCTGCAGCGGGCGATGGCTACCGGGGCACGGCCAGTGGAGGCTACCGGTTACCGGCGCGGGCTTCCGGCGCGCATCGCCAGCTGGATCAGCTACGGCATCGTACGCGTCCTTCTCGGCTGGGCCGGCTATGGCGCGCGGCGGGACTACCTCTAGCCTGCCCGCGTCTACAGGCGGTTGCATGCCGCAACCGGCGCCTTTGCATGGCATCCTTCATCGTCCTGACTGATGATGTCGCGAGGTTCCGTGACCGCCCGTACCGAGTTCCGTCTGCTGGTGCTATTCAACGCGCTGCTGATCCCGGTGGCGATGTTCGTGTCCACCCACGACTTCCGCCTGCAGCCGCCGGAACTGCAGGCGTGGATGGCTGCGCGCGGCGCGATGCTCTCCACGCCGTTGCAGTCGATCGGCGCGACCGTCTCGTTCGTCTCGTTCGTCGCCCTGTGCATCGGCCTGGTCGGGCTCCTGGCTTTCCACCGCTGGGCGCGCTGGCTCACCCTGGTGTCGACCATCGTGCTCTATGTCCCGATGCCGCTGTCCGGCACGCTGGTGCTCTCGGGCTTCGCCTACACGCTGGACAGCGTCGCCGCCATCCTGTGGGGCGTGCTGCTCGCCGCCGCCTACTGGTCCCCGGTCGCGGACGAGTTCAGGCCGCGCGCGCGTCGCCCGGTCGCGGTGGCCGCCAGCGTCTGAGGGTGTCGCGCCGTGCGCACCGCTGGTGCGCGCGGTGCGCCGTGTCGGTCTGCCCTGGTGCGCAGGGCCCGGGCATCGTGGCGTCCGGGTGTCGCAGGTCCTTGAATCGACGAGGATCGCGCGGGTGGCACGGCATATGCTTAGTATGTTGGTGAAGGCAACGAGCCCGCAACCGCTCATTGTTTTCATCCTCCTCCTTTGGATTTCGGGCACCCTAACCGGTGCCCGCTTTTTTTGTGCCTTGCGTTCGGCACGCGTGGCCCCTACCAGAACGCGACAAGGATCGAGGAAGGCTGGACGATGACGGCAGGTGCAGCATGAATCCCCACGGATATTCCGGGCCGGCGTCGCCGGGGGCCGCGCCGGGCCAGCGCCAGTCCGGGTCGTTCGACCTGTCACGGCTACGCCTGCTGCTGCCGTTCCTTCGCGAGTACCGCTGGCGCGTGGCAGCGGCCCTTGCGCTGCTGGTCGGCGCCAAGCTCGCCAACCTCGGGGTGCCGCTGCTGCTCAAGGAGATCGTCGACGCCCTGTCGCCCGACCGGGCGGTGCTGGCCGTGCCGTTCATGCTGCTCATCGGCTACGGGCTGCTGCGCATGTCGACCACGCTGTTCGCCGAACTGCGCGACGTGGTGTTCGTACGCGTTGCCCAGCGCGCGGTACGGCAGGTGGCGCTCAGCGTGTTCCGCCACCTGCACAGCCTGAGCCTGCGCTTCCACCTCGACCGGCAGACCGGTGGCATGTCGCGCGACATCGAGCGCGGCACGCGCGGCATCAGCACGCTGCTCAACTACATGCTGTTCTCGATCATCCCGGTGATCCTCGAGTTCGTGCTGGTGGCGGCGGTGCTGCTGACCAAGTTCGACTGGCGCTTCCCCGCGGTGACCTTCGTCGCCGTCGGGCTGTATGTCTACTTCACGATCGCGGTGACCGAGTGGCGCACGGCGATCCGGCGCGAGGCCAACGAACTCGACTCCAGGGCGAACACCCGGGCGGTGGACAGCCTGCTCAACTACGAGACGGTCAAGTACTTCAACAACGAGGAGTACGAGGCCCGGCGCTACGACCGCAGTCTGGAGCGCTACGAGACGGCGGCCGTGAAGACCGAGGCCTCGCTCGGGCTGCTCAACGTCGGGCAGAGCCTGATCATCGCTGGCGGTGTGACCGTGCTGATGATCTTCGCGGCACAGGGCGTCGCGGCGCGCGAGCTGACGCTGGGCGACCTGGTCCTGGTCAACGTGCTGCTGATTCAGCTCTACATACCGCTCAACTTCCTCGGCATGGCGTACCGGGAGATCAAGCAGTCGACCACCGACATGGACCGGATGTTCGCGCTGCTCGGCCAGCACCGCGAGGTGCAGGACGCGCCTGGCGCGGTCGAACTGCCGCCGGGCAGCCTGCCGATCCGCTTCGACCGGGTGGACTTCGGCTACGACTCGGCACGACGCATCCTGCACGCCGTCAGCTTCGAGGTGCCGGCCGGGGCCAAGGTCGCGGTGGTCGGCCACAGCGGGTCCGGCAAGTCGACCCTGGCGCGCCTGCTCTACCGGTTCTACGACGTCCAGGGCGGCAGCGTGTCGATCGGCGGCATCGACGTGCGCCACCTGCAGCAACCGTCGCTGCGCGCCTCGATCGGCATCGTGCCCCAGGACACCGTGCTGTTCAACGACACGATCCGCTACAACATCCACTACGGGAGGCCCTCCGCCGATGCGGACGAGGTGGTCGCCGCCGCGCAGTCCGCGCACATCCATGCGTTCATCGAATCGCTGCCTCAGGGCTACGAGTCGACCGTCGGCGAACGCGGGCTGAAGCTGTCCGGTGGGGAGAAGCAGCGGGTCGCGATCGCGCGCGCGATCCTGAAGAACCCGCGGGTGATGATCTTCGACGAGGCCACATCGGCGCTCGACTCGGAGACCGAACAGGCGATCGAGTCGGAACTCGACCAGGTCGCAGTCGGCCGCACGACGCTGGTGATCGCCCATCGTCTGTCCACCATCATCGACGCCGACCAGATCCTCGTGATGGACAAGGGCCGGATCGTCGAGCGCGGCACCCATCGTGAACTGCTTGCTGCCGGCGGCGCCTACGCCCAGATGTGGTCGCTGCAGCAGCAGCAGCGCTCCGCCGCGATGGTCGAGGCGGGGAACTGACCCGGCCTGTCCAGAGCGAATCGAGGATCATCGTGAACTGAGGTTGCCAAGTGCCGGTTTTCGTTATCTAATCGGGCGCGAAACACTGCATCCGCGTCGCACTGGCGACGCCTGGGGATGCCGTTTTCCGTCTCTCCTGCCGCGCGAGGATCCGCACCGTGACGAACCGCCCGCTCAAGTACTGGTTTCCGCTCGTCGGCCTCGTCGCCGCGTCCGTCATGTGGCCGGTTGCCGATGCGCTGGCACAGGCCGGCAGTACCGCTGCCAAGCGCGATTCATCCGCACGCAAGGCGCCCCAATCGGCCCGGGCGCCGGCGGCGGCACCGCAGGCACGGCGCCAGGCCACGGCCACGCGCCAGCCGACCGGACGGCAGGCGAATGCAACAAGGTCGGCTGAACGGGTCCGCACGACGACCCCGGCCAACGGTCGTACCGTGGCGCGGGCTCCCACAGCCGTGCCCGCCGCCCGTGCGAGCACGGTGTCGCTGCGGCAGCGTCCCGACACGCCGAGGTCGGCGGAGGCGCCGAGCGACCTCGTCCTGCGCTCGAGCGCGGTGCTGGTCGCATCGCAGGCGACGGGTCAGGCCCTGTTCTCGCGCAACGACGATCAGGTGCGGTCGATCGCATCGATCACCAAGGTCATGACCGCGATGGTGGTGCTCGACTACAACCAGCCGATGGACGAACTGATCACCATCACCGAGGAAGACATCGACGCGACGCGCCGCCTGGGCTCGCGGCTGGCCGCGGGCACGACGCTCAGCCGCGCCGAGATGCTCCGGCTGTCGTTGATGTCTTCCGAGAACCGTGCCACCGCCGCACTGGCGCGTACCTCGCCCGGCGGCACGCGCGAATTCGTCGCGCAGATGAACCTCAAGGCGCGTGCGCTCGGCATGCACCAGTCACGCTTCGAGGATTCCACCGGGCTGCACAGCGGCAACGTGGCCACCGCGCAGGACCTGGTGCGGCTGGTCAAGGCCGGCATGAGCTACCCGACCCTTCGCGAATACACCACGACCTCGGCGCTGCGCATCGACACGCCCGGCAACCGGGCCGCGCAACTGCAGTTCAACAATTCCAACCAGCTGGTCGCCAGCCCGGATTGGGAGATCGGCCTGTCCAAGACCGGCTTCATCCGCGAGGCCGGTCGCTGCCTCGTGATGCAGACGCGCATCAACGGCGAGGAGATGGTGATCGTGCTGCTTGACTCGGACGGCACCCACTCCCGGATCGGCGACGCCAACCGGATCCGCCGCTGGATCGAGAGCGGCTACTCGCTGCGCCTGATCTGATCCCGGCCAGCGTCCTCGCACGCGGCGTACCTGCCGGGGCGGCCAGCGGGTAACATCGGTCGGCCATGGAAGCCGACCCCGCCAACCTCGCGCTCGTCGCGTCCGGATCGTTCGGAACCTCGCTGCGCGATGACGTGCTGGCGGGTTTCGCCCAGCCGCAGCGCACCCTGCCGGCCAAGTGGTTCTACGACCAGCGCGGCAGCGAACTGTTCGAGGCGATCTGCGCGACGCCCGAGTACTACGTCACCCGTACCGAGCTGGCGATCCTGCAGCGCTGCCTCGACGAGGTGGCGCGTGCGCTGCCGACAGGCGCGGTGCTGATCGAACCGGGCAGCGGCGCGGGCACGAAGACACGGCTGCTGGTCGAGGCCTGCCAGCCGTGCGCCTACGTGGCGATCGACATCTCCCGCTCGATGCTCTCGATCGGCGCCCGCGAGACCGCCGTGCGCTTTCCCTCGCTGCAGGTGCTCGCCATCCACGCCGACTACACGCGGCTCGACGTGTTGCCCGACGAACGCCTGCCGGTCGGCGCGCCGCGGGTCCTGTACTTCCCCGGATCGACCGTCGGCAACTTCACCCCGGAGGAGACGCGCGCCTTCCTCGGCCGCGTCGCACGCTGGATCGGACCGGGCGGCAGCGTGCTGATCGGCGTGGACACCCGCAAGGACCCGGCGGTGCTCGAGGCGGCCTACGATGACCGGCAGGGTGTGACCGCGGCGTTCAACCTGAACCTGCTCGCGCGCCTGAACGCAGAACTCGGCTGTGCGTTCGACCTGTCGCGCTTTCGCCATCGTGCGCGCTACGACGCCGTGCTTGGGCGGGTGGAGATGCACCTGGAGAGCCTCGCAGACCAGCAGGTCGAGGTGGCTGGCGTGGTCCATGCGTTGCGCGATGGCGAGACCATTCACACCGAGAATTCGTACAAGTACGAACCGGCCGCGTTCCGGTCGCTCGCGGCCGACAGCGGCTATACCTGCAGGGCGACCTGGACCGACGACGCTCAGGCCTTCGCCATCTACCATCTCGTCGCCGATGCGGCCGACGGTGGCGGTCAGCCCGCCTGCGCCCCGTGAGCGACCGGTCGCTCCAGCTTGCGCGCATCGAGACCTTCGCCTGGCGGGTGCCGCTGGCCGAGCCGGTGCGCAATTCGTTCGGCATGATGCGCAGCCGCGCGGCGCTTGCCGTGCGGGTGGAGGATGCCGACGGCGCGCACGGGTGGGGCGAGGTGTTCTCGAACTGGCCTCCTGATGGTGCCGAGCACCGCGCCTGCCTGATCGACCAGGTGCTGGCACCGCTGGCGATGGAACGGCCGCACGGGTCCCCGGCTGCGCTGTGGTCGTACCTGACCGACCGTACCCGGGTGCTGGTGCTGCAGACCGACGAACCCGGTCCCTTCGCGCAGGCCATCGCCGGCATCGACATTGCGGCCTGGGATCTGGTCGCGCGGCGCGCCGGGCTGCCGCTGGCGCGGCTGCTCGAGCCGGCGGCCCCGGACCGGGTACCGGCCTATGCCAGCGGCATCAACCCGAGCCGCCCGGGTCCGGTGGCGCTGGCGCAGCAGTCGCTCGGCTTTCGCGCGTTCAAGCTGAAGGTCGGCTTCGGCGAGGCACGCGACTGCGCGAACCTGCGCGAGCTGCGCGACGCCCTCGGCGAGGCCGCGATGCTGATGGTCGATGCCAACCAGGCCTGGGACCTCGAGACCGGGCTTGCGATGGCCGACCGGATGGCACCGTTCCATCCGGCCTGGCTGGAGGAGCCCCTTCGCGCCGACGCCGCGCCGCAGACCTGGCGCAGCTTCGCCGAGCGCTCGCCGATACCGCTGGCCGCCGGCGAGAACCTGCGCGGCAGGGACGCGTTCGGCACCGCGCTGGCCACCGGTGCGTTCCGTTACCTGCAACCGGACGTGATCAAGTGGGGCGGCATCACCGGCTGCCTCGACGTCGGTGCCGGCATCGTCGCCGCCGGGCTGGCGTTCTGCCCGCACTATCTGGGCGGCGGCATCGGTCTCACCGCGTCCGCCCACCTGCTGGCCGCGGTCGGCGGCAGCGGGCTGCTCGAGGTCGACTCCAACCCCAATCCGCTGCGCGAGGCGCTGGCGCAGCCGTTCTCGCGGATCGCCGAGGGGCACTGGCACCTGTCCGATGCGCCCGGGCTGGGCATCGAACCGGACCTCGCCGCGCTCGCGCGCTACCGCAGCCGGCGCTAGTCGTCGCGCCCGCCGATGCGGCTGGCGGCGGGCATTCGGGCGATACTCGGCGCATCGAGCGCGCCGGCAGACCGCAGCCGGCCGGTATAGGCCCCAAGGGAACGTCATGACAGTGATCACGGACATCGAAGACCTGCGCGTGTTGCACCGCAAGCGCGCTCCGCGCATGTTCTACGACTACTGCGATTCAGGCGCATGGACCGAACGTACCTACCGGTCGAACCAGACCGATCTGCAGCAGCTGCGGTTCCGCCAGCGGGTCGCCGTCGACGTGGATCGCCGCTCGATCGCCAGCACGATGCTGGGCCAGCCGGTGACCATGCCGGTGGCCATCGCTCCCACCGGCCTCGCCGGCATGCAGTGGGCTGATGGCGAGATCCTGGGGGCGCGCGCCGCGGAGCAGTTCGGCGTGCCGTTCACCCTGTCGACGATGAGCGTGTGCTCGATCGAGGAAGTCGCGGCGCACACCACGAAGCCGTTCTGGTTCCAGCTCTACGTGCTGCGCGACCGTGCGTTCGTCGAACGCCTGATCGACCGCGCGAAGGCGGCGCGCTGCTCGGCACTGGTGCTCACGCTCGACCTGACCATCCTGGGCCAGCGCCACAAGGACGTGAAGAACGGGCTGAGCACGCCTCCCAGACCGACGCTCGCCAACCTGCTCGACCTGTCGCGACGACCGCGCTGGTGCGCCAACATGCTGCGCACGCCGCGGCGCCAGTTCGGCAACATCGTCGGCCATGTCGACGGCGTGGGCGACACGTCCAGCCTCGCCGCGTGGGCCAGCGCGCAGTTCGACCCCACGCTGGGCTGGCATGATGTCGAGTGGATCAAGCGCCGCTGGGGCGGGCCGCTGGTGCTCAAGGGCGTGATGGACGCCGAGGACGCCAGGCTGGCCGCCGACGCTGGCGCGGATGCGCTGGTGGTGAGCAACCATGGCGGCCGACAGCTCGATGGGGCGCCGTCGACGATCGAGGCCCTGCCCGCGATCGTCGACGCGGTGGGCCCGCGTATCGAAGTGTGGTTCGACAGCGGCATCCGCTCCGGCCAGGACGTGCTGCGGGCGATCGCGATGGGTGCCCGGGCGACCATGATCGGCCGGGCCTGGCTGCACGGGCTGGGGGCGATGGGGGAGGCCGGCGTGACCCGTTGCCTGGAGATCATCCGCAAGGAGCTCGACGTCACCATGGCCTTCTGCGGCAAGACCGACATCCGGCAGGTCGACCGGTCGATCCTCCTGCCGCCGCGGACTTGACGCCGGGGTCAGTCAACGCCCCGGCAGGTCGGACTCCCGTAGAATCGCGCGCCCCACCACCCGAGGAGTGCACCATGATCGTCCGGACGACCGCCCTGCGCACCAGCTGCGCGATCCTGCTGCTGCTCGGCACGGCCAGCCTGCAGGCCCAGTCCTTCCCCAACCGTCCGATCCGGATCGTCGCGCCGTTCGCACCCGGCGGTGGTACGGACATCATCGCGCGCCAGTTCGCCGCGCGGCTGGGCGAGACGCTCGGCCAGACGGTTGCCGTCGACAACCGGGCTGGTGCAGGCGGCAACGTCGGGGCGGAGATCGCCGCGAAGTCCCCGCCTGACGGCCACACGATCATGCTCACCACGAACTCGATCGCGGTGAACGTGAGTCTGTACCCGAAGCTGAACTACAACCTGTTCAACGATTTCCAGCAGGTGGCCTTCCTGGCCAGCGCGCCGCTGACCCTGGTCACCCACCCGCTGGTGCCGGCCAGGAACGTGAAGGAGGTCATCGCGCTGTCGCAAAAGCGGAGCGGCGGCCTGAACTTCGGATCCAACGGTACCGGTACCACCAGCCACCTGTCCGGCGAACTGTTCCGGCTGTCGGGCAAGGCCCAGCTCACGCACATCCCCTACAAGGGAGCGGGCGCGGTGATCGCCGCGCTGATCGGGGGCGAGGTCGACATGGGGTTCGTGGCCAGCATCAGCGCGCTGCCGCACATCCGTTCGGGCAAGCTGCGCGTGCATGCGGTGACCACCGCGCGCCCGGCTGCAGCCCTGCCAGGGGTGCCGCCGATGTCCAACTTCGTGCCTGGTTTCGATACCGACATCTGGTACGGGACGTGGCTGCCGGCAGGCGTGCAGAAGCCGGTGCTCGACCGCTGGGTGGACGAACTGCGCAAGGTGCATTCGCATCCGGACGTGCGGGCCGCATTCGAGCGTGACGGTGCCGAGGGCATCTTCCTGCCGCCGGCCGAGTTCCTCGCCTTCCTGAAGAAGGAGGTCGCCAAGTACGCCGACCTGGTCAAGCGCTCCGGCGCGAGCGCGGCCGACTGACCGGTGTCGGCTGCAGGGGCAGGGCGGTCTCGTACTTCACCTGCTTCAGCGCGAAGCTCGACTTGATGTTGCCCACCCCGGGCATGCGCGAGAGCACGTCGACGATGAAGCGTTCCAGTGCCCGCACGTCGGGTACGACCACGCGCAGCAGGTAGTCGGCGTCACCGGTCATCAGGTAGCACTCCATCACCTCGGGCCGCTCGCGCACGGCCTTCTCGAAGCGGTCGAGCACCGGCTCGACCTGCTTCTCGAGGGCCACCTGGATGAACACGGTCACGTCCAGCCCGACCGCCGAGGGGTCGAGCAGCGTCACGTGGCGCGCGATGACGCCGGCTGCCTCCATGGCACGCACCCGCGCGAGGCAGGGCGAGGGCGACAGGTGCACCGCCTGTGCCAGTTCCACGTTCGAGATGCGGGCGTCCTGCTGCAGGTGGTCCAGGATGTGCAGGTCTTTGGCGTCCAGCGGCAGTCTTGGCATGTTCAGCTCCTGGAGACGGTTCTGGCGGCATGATATGCCGCATCAAGCCTGGCAGGCGATGTGATTCGGCAGCCCGTGCCGTCCGGCCCGGGCTACCATGCGCTGCATCGGCACCGATCCCGCTCAACCTGCATCGAGGAGGACGCGCCAGCCGGCGCGCGCCGCATGGACGACACCTGCAATCCCCCGCCGGCCGGCGAGCCCGGCCTGCCCGCTACCCGTGCCTTCCTGCGCGTGGCGCCGCCCGACTCCGACCCCGAGGAGACGGCCGAGTGGACGGAAGCGTTCGAGCAGACGATCGCGCGCGAGGGGCCGGAGCGGGCGACCTTCCTGCTGCGCCGCCTGTTCGACCTCGCACGCTTGCGTCGCGTGCCCCTGCCGCCGGTACTCAACACGCCATACCGGAACTCGATCCCGCTCGACGCGCAGCCGCAATACCCCGGCGACCTCGACATCGAGAACCGCCTGTCGGCGATCATCCGCTGGAATGCGCTGGCGATGGTCGTGCGCGCCAACCGGGCACACCCGGAACTCGGCGGCCACATCGCCAGCTACGCCTCGGCGGCCGACCTGTTCGAGGTCGGCTTCAACCATTTCTTCCGGGGTGGGCAGGACGGCGACCTGGTGTACTTCCAGCCACATTCGGCCACCGGGGTCTATGCCCGCGCCTTCCTGGAAGGTCGCATCGACGAGGACCAACTCGATCACTACCGGCGCGAGACCGGCGGCCGCGGTCTGCCCTCGTACCCGCACCCGTGGCTGATGCCGGACTTCTGGCAGTTCGCCTGCGCCTCGATGGGCCTTGGGCCGATCAACGCGATCTACCAGGCCCGCTTCCTTCGCTACCTGGAGCACCGAGGGCTGCTCGCCACCCGTGGCAGGCGCGTCTGGGCGTTCGTCGGCGATGGCGAGATGGACGAGCCGGAATCGCTGGCCGGGCTGTCGTTGGCCGGGCGCGAGGGCCTGGACAACCTGGTGTTCGTGGTCAACTGCAACCTGCAGCGGCTGGACGGGCCGGTGCGCGGCAACGGCTCGATCATCCAGGAACTCGAGGGGCTGTTCGCTGGCGCCGGCTGGAACGTGGTGAAGCTGCTCTGGGGCTCGGACTGGGACCCGCTGTTCGCGCGCGACCACGAGGGCATCCTGCTGCGGCGGCTGCACGAGACGGTCGATGGCGAATTCCAGAAGTATGCCGCCACCGACGGCGCGTTCAACCGCGAGAACTTCTTCAACCGCTACCCTGAGCTCCGGCAACTGGTGGCCCACCTCACCGATGCCGACATCGACCGCCTGCGCCGCGGCGGCCACGACCCGGTGAAGATCCACGCGGCCTACCACTCGGCGGTAGGCCACCGCGGCCAGCCGACCGTGATCCTCGCGCAGACCAAGAAGGGCTACGGCATGGGTCACTGGGGGCAGGGCCGCATGGGTACCCACCAGCAGAAGAAGCTCGACGAGGAAGCGCTGCTCGCGTTCCGCGACCGCTTCGCGTTGCCGCTGTCGAAGGACGATGTCGCGCAACTGCGCTTCCATCGGCCGGACGAAGACAGCCCGGAGATGCGCTACCTGCACCAGCGGCGCGCCGCGCTCGGCGGCTACCTGCCACGGCGCAGCACCGAGGTGCCGACGTTGCCGGTGCCGCCGCTGCCCGCGTTCGCGCGACTGCTCGAGGGCTCGGGCACGCGCGAGCAATCGACGACGATGGTGTTCGTGCAGATGCTCGGCCAGTTGCTGAAGGACCCGGTGCTCGGGCCGCGCATCGTGCCGATCGTGGCCGACGAGGCGCGCACCTTCGGCATGCAGGCGCTGTTCCGGCAGGTGGCGATCTACTCGGCCGTCGGGCAGTTGTACGAACCCGAGGACCGCGACGAACTCGTGTACTACAAGGAGGCGCGCGAGGGGCAGATCCTGGAGGAGGGCATCAGCGAAGCCGGGGCGATCTCGTCCTGGCTGGCGGCGGCGACCAGCTATTCGACGCATGGCCTGCCCATGCTGCCCTTCTACACGTTCTATTCGATCTTCGGCTTCCAGCGCATCGGCGACCTGATATGGGCGGCGGCCGACATGCGATCGCGCGGCTTCCTGATCGGTGCCACGGCCGGCCGCACCACGCTGTCGGGCGAGGGGCTGCAGCACCAGGACGGGACGAGCCACCTGATCGCCTCCACCTATCCGAACTGCATCGCCTACGATCCGTGCTGGGGCTACGAAGTGGCGCTGATCGTGCGCGAGGGCATGCGTCGGATGCTCGAGGCGCGCGAGGACGTCTTCTACTACGTCACCGTGATGAACGAGAACTACCCGCAGCCGCCGATGCCCGCCGGTGCGCAGGAGGGCATCCTTCGCGGCATGCACCGGATCCGCGCGGGCAACGGCGCGCCCGGTGCGCGCCCGGTGCGGCTGCTCGGCAGCGGGACCATCCTGCGCGAGGTGCTGGCCGCCGCCGAAGTACTGGAGGCGGCGCATGACATCGATGCCGAGGTGTGGAGCGTGACCAGCTTTACCGAACTGCGGCGAGACGGGCTGGAGTGCGATGGCTGGAACCTGGCCAACCCGGGTGCGCTCCGTACGCCATGGATCACCGCCGCACTTGCCACGGGCGGTGGGCCGGTGGTCGCGGCGACCGACTACGTGCGTGCGCTGCCTGACCTGGTGCGCGCCTGGGTCCCGGGGCGCTACGTCACCCTGGGTACCGACGGCTTCGGTCGCAGCGATACCCGGCAGGCGCTGCGCGCGTTCTTCGGGGTCGACGCACGTTCGATTGTCGAGGCGACCCTGGGCGCCCTGCACGCGGCATAATCGACGCCCCGGCATGTACGGCCCCGCGACCGCGGGCGCCGTGGGCATGCAGCGGCCGAAGACGGCACAGTGCGTCCGGGCCTTCGGGACAGCCAGAGGAGCGTCCATCGTGAGCCAGCGGTTCGTAGGGGCTGCCATGGCGGCAGCCATCGCCACGGTTTTGCTCGGTGCCGGTGCGGCCGCCGCGCAGTCGCAGGGGGCCTGGCCCAGCCGGCCGATCACCATGGTCGTGCCGTTCGCACCAGGTGGCATCGCGGACATCACCGGCCGGCCGCTCGCGCAGGCGATGACGCGCACGCTGGGCCAGCCGATCGTGATCGAGAACCGGCCGGGTGCCGGCGGTGGCGTGGGCATGGTCCACGTCGCGCGCCAGAAGCCCGACGGCTACACGCTGCTGATGGCGCTGTCGAGCATCGTCACCATCCCCGAGGCCGACCGGGTCAACGGCCGCACGCCCAGCTACCAGATGAAGGATTTCACCTCGGTGGCGCTGGTGTCGGCCGATCCGACGGTGCTGATCGTGCGGGCCGACAGCCCTTGGAAGAGCGTGGCCGACCTGATGAAGGATGCGCGCAGCCGGCCGGGCAAGATCACCTATTCCTCTTCGGGGATCTACGGCACGCTGCATGTCGCGGTCGAGATGCTCGCGCAGTCGGCCGGTGCCCAGATGCTGCATGTCCCGTTCGGCGGCGGTGGACCGGCGATGAGTGCGCTGCTCGGTGGCCAGGTCGAGGTGACCGCCCAGGCGCCTGGCGTGGCCAGCCCGCACGTGAAGGCCGGCAAGGTGCGACTGCTCGGGTCCTGGGGTAACCAGCGGCTGAAGGCCTTCCCGGACCTGCCGACGATGCGCGAGGCGGGGTTCGACGCCGAGTTCTACATCTGGTCGGGCGTGTTCGCGCCGGCCGGCCTGCCCGCAGACGTGCTGGCGCGGGTGCGCACGTCGGTGCGCGATGCGGTGGCAGACCCGGGCTTCATCAAGGCGATGGTAACGATGGAGACCCCGATCATGCACCTGCAGGGTGCGGAGTTCGACGACTTCCTGCAGCGCGATGCCAGGCGCCTGGCCGATGTGATCCGGCGCATGGGCAAGCTGGAATGACCGCGCCGCGGCGCCACGGAAGGGAATGACGTGAAGGTACTGACCTATGTCGAGGCGGGGCGCGAGCGCCTCGGTTTCGTGAACGGCGCCGGCATGGTCGATGCCCTGCGCGCGCTCGAGGCGCACGTGCAGGCCGGGGGCAAGGCCCCGGCCGAAGGCGCAGCCTGGTTCGCCGACTGCCTGTCGTTCATCCGCGGTGGCGAGGCCGCGCATGCGTTCGCCGCATCGCTGCTGTCGATGGCCCCGGCAGCCGCGATCCGCGCGCTGAAGACGGTACGGCTGGCCGCGCCGCTGCGGCCGTCGACCATCCTGTGCAGCGGCAGCAACTACCATGACCACAATCGCGAGAAGGCAGCCGCGCCGATCTCCGGCAAGGAGCCGGAGTTCTTCCTGAAGACGGCCGACTGCGTGGTCGGTCCGGAGGCGGGTATCGTGTACGACGAGCGGCTCACCCGGAAGCTCGACTGCGAGACCGAACTGGCCGTGGTCATCGGCCGGCCCGGGCGGCACATCCCGGTCGAGCGCGCACTCGACCATGTCTTCGGTTACACGATCGTGAACGATGTCACCGCACGCGATCGGCAGGTGCGGCGCAAGCCCGACGGCTCGACCTGGTACGAGCTCGGCCGAGGCAAGGTGTTCGACAGCGCGGCACCCCTCGGCCCGTGGATCACCACCGCCGACGAGATCCCCGACCCCCAGGCACTGCGCCTGCGCACCCGCATCAACGGCGAACTGCGCCAGTCCGCCTCGACCGGCAACATGATCTGGTCGTGCGCCGAACTGATCCACTTCTTCTCGACGAACCTTACCCTGCAGCCCGGCATGGTGATCATCACCGGCACCCCGGGCGGCACCGCTTGGTCGACCGACGCCGAACTGGGTGGTCAGTGGATCGGCGCAGCCGAGGGAGAGGAGGCTATCGTGCCGGCCAAGGGCTACTGCCAGCCGGGCGATGTCATCGAATGCGAGCTCGAGCGCATCGGCGTCCTCCGCAACACCGTCACCCGCAGCTGACGAGGTCGGGAGGTTGGGGTCAGGTCTTGCCTTTTGCCTCAGAAGGCAAAAGGCAAGACCTGACCCCAACTGAATGCTGAATGCAACTGAATGCCCTCAACTGAGACCCCGACGGGCGCGCAGGCCGGCGCCCGGAGCGGTACAGTATCAGGGTGTCGGATCCATCCAAACAACCGCAGCCGGGCAGCGTGCCCGGGTCGTCCAGGAAGGACATGCCGGAGCCTGCCCCAACGGACAGCGCACCGCTTGTCCTGGCCAGTCTCGCGGCATGGCGCGCGACTAACGATGCCTACTTCCTGCGCAGGCTGCCCCATGGCGTCGAGGACGCCGTGGTCAAGCTCAGCGTGCGCACGGTCGAGGGCGCGCACACCGGACAGACCCTGGGCACCGAGCGCGAAGGCACCGGCATCGCGATCCGTGCCGACGGCATCCCCGGCGAGGTGCCCGACGGCGGCACGCTGATCCTCACCATCGGCTATCTCGTGATCGAGGCGGAGTCGGTCCTGGTGATCACCCGCGACAATCGGGTCCTGTCGGCCAGCGTCATCGCCTTCGACCATGCCACCGGGTTCGGGCTGCTGCGCGCCAGCAGCCGCGTCACCGCGATGCCGCTGGCGCTGGGCGACAGTTCGGCGACCCGCGAGATGCAGCCGATGTATTTCGTCGCCCACCCGGGCGCCGGTGGTGCGAGCGCGGCGAGTGTGGTGTCGCGCCGTCCGTTCGTCGGCTACTGGGAATACATGCTCGGTGAGGCGCTGTTCACCGTCCCCGGCCGCTCCGACCACAGCGGTGCGGCGCTGGTCGACGCGCGTGGCCGGCTGATCGGCGTGGCCTCGCTCTGGGTCGGCGATGCGCTCGACCAGGGCAGTGCGCTGCCCGGCAACATGTTCGTGCCGACCGACCTGCTGCGCCCGCTGCTGTCCGAGCTCGTGCTGCACGGCCGCGGCCCCGAGCCCGCCCGTCCGTGGCTGGGTGTCTATACTGCGGAACACGACCGCAAGGTGGTGGTCGCCCACGTGATGGACCGGTCGCCCGCCCAGCGGGTGGGCATCCGCGAGGGTGACGTGATCATCGCGGTGGCCGCCGACCCGGTAGCCACGCCGCGCGAGTTCTACGAGAAGCTCTGGGCTGCGGGTGCGGCCGGCACGCGGATCCGGCTTCGCGTGCTGCGCGGCCGGCTGGTGCTCGATGCGCTGGTCCATTCGATCGACCGCGTCGAGTTCTTCCATCCGTGGACGGTGCGTCGGTGAACCGCCAGTGCACCGATCGCCCGGCAGGCTGCGCGTGAGCGACGGTCAGGAATCGCTCGCCTCGGCGCAGGCGCTGGCCGCCGTGCCGATGTTCGCCGGCCTCGACCCGGTCGACCTGGCGAAACTGGCCGGCGTGCTCGAAGAGCGCTGGTTCGACGCCGGGTCAGTCGTGTTCGAGGCAGGCGGCGAGGGCGACGGCCTCTACATCATGCGCGAGGGCGTCGCGGAGCGGCGCGTGGCCGGCTCGGCGATCGACCGGATCGAACCGTATGCGAGCTTCGGCGAGTTGTCGCTGCTGACCGACGAGCCGCGCTCGGCGAGCGTGGTTTCAGTGACGCCCGTGCGCGTCTGGATGCTGCCGAGGCGGCGCTTTGACGCTCTGCTGCGCGGCGAACCGGACCTCATGCTGCACCTGAGTTCGGCGATCGGACTGGATCTCGCGCGCACCCGTCGTGCGCTGGGCGAACTCCAGCGCGAGGTCGACACCTGGGTCGCTGGCCGGATGCGCGAACTGGACGCTGGTCAGCGCGACCTGGTCGAGGCGGCCTCGCTGTTCGACCGAGCACCGCTGGCGGTACTCGCGCGGCTGGCGGCGATCGACGAGGACCGCGCGCGCGGGCTGCTGGCCGCGCTCGCCCGCCAGTCGCCGCTGCTGCGCAACGAGCCTGAAGGCTACCGGGTTCCCGTGGCGATCGGGCGTTCGCTGCAGCGCAGTCTGCAGGCCGAGCACCGGCATACCGCGCTGGCCGCCCGGGTCTGCGCCGTGGCCGTGGAACTGGAGCGGCTGGGCCAGCGTAATCCCGCGCTGGCCGCCTACCGCGCGGCCGGTGCCGAGGCCGACGCGGTCCGGC